>NZ_JBKGHJ010000346.1:0-9558 GCF_046520365.1 Corallococcus sp. 4LFB | reverse complement strand
CGGAGGCACCGCCTACCTCGTCTACCCCCGGGACTGGCCGGTGCCCGCGCTGTAGCGGCTCCTTCCGCGCGCGGCGGGGCTTGACGCTCTGCCACGCCAGCGCCGGGAGCGTGGCGCGCATCCACTCGGGCTCGAACACGCATCAGCGACGGATGTCGACACGTACGGGGTCGGGATTCCGCGGGGCATGCGCCTGCGGGACGGGGAGTTCGTCGGCCCCACCTGGGCCAGGATCACCTGGGCGGCGCAGGGCCAGAGGCTGGAGCTCACCCGCCTGGATACCCGGCTCACGTCTCACGGAGTCCAGGGCGTACGGCCGCTGCGGAAGGAGGAGCTGGAGACCCTGAAGGTGAAGCCGCTCGAAGTGCTCCTGGGCCCACGGACGAAGGCCGCGGATCAGCAGCTCAAGTCCTATTACTGCCTCCAGCGCTCCGTCGGAAACATCCCGGCCGAAGCAGTCACCGCCCATGCCGCGTTCTTCGAGTGGCTGGGCTGTGGGCCCCAGGCTTCCGCTCCGGCCACCTGCTCAACCCGCTGACCGGGCGAGGACCTCCTCCACCTGTCGTCGACACTCCTCGGCCGAAGCCTCGGGGTTGTAGCCCGCCAGCGCTTCCGCCCGAGTGGGGTAGAAGAGCCAGAGGCTCGCCCACCCATGCCGCCGCGGGTCCCCTGACTCGGACCGCAGCAACTGGAGGATGGGCTCCTCGTACCTCGCCAGGTCCTCACCGCGCCGTGCCAGCTCCGCCAGAATCAGATGGGAGATGTAGTACTCCGCCACCAGGCGCTGTCTCAGCGACGCCGGGGCCGCTCGACGCAGGTCGTTGTCCAGGAACCTCGCGACGAAGAAGGACGGCAGTCCACCGACGCAGTACCCCACCCCCCATCCCACCAGCACGCCCCCGGCGCCTCCCATCCATCCCAGGAGGCCGTGCCCCACGAATGCGCCCACCCCCGCGCCCGCCAGGACCGACAGCAGCCGAAACAAGTCGAAGACGGTGAACACCCGCGATCTCCTTCCCACGAAAGCCCGTGCCGGATTGGCACACCCCCGGGCCGGCCAGGATGACAACCTGACGGGCCGGTGGCTCGCTTCAAGGGGCCTTGCGCTGCACTGGCGCAGGAGCCGGCGCCTTCTTCAGCAAGTCTCCGGCCAGGGTACCGCCGCCGAAGCTCAGGCCCGGCGCTCCCATCAGGCGCGTGGCTAGGGCCGACCCGTGGAACCATTGAACTTTTCCCAGATGGGCATCGTCCTCGGCATCCCGAGGGTCGGCTGACGAACGCGTTCGCCGGAGGTTTCGTCAGCCAGTCCCCGGTCGTCCCTGGGCGGGCGCAGTCCTGCGCCTGGACGCCCCGAAAGCGTGCGCTCCTGGATTCGAACCATCCCCAAAGTCCAGGAGTGAGTCTCCATGATGCGGGTCAAGTCATCCGGTGCAGGCCTGTTGCGCACGTCGTGCACCTTCATCCTCACGTTGCTTTCGATGGGAGTCGCCGCAGGCTGTGCGGGGCCGGAGGCGGAGCCGCAGGACGCAGAGGGGCGGCTGCTGTCCCAGCAGTCGGCGGCGCTGGTGACCTCCGCGGGGGCGGACCCGGCGGTGAAGCCTGGCTTCTCCTGGGTCCCCGCGGTCACGCCGCCCGCCACGCATTGGGTGAACAACGTCACCGGCGACGACTCCCGCGTGACGCCCACCGAGAGCCTGCCCTGGCGGACCATCAAGAAGGCGGTCGGCGCGGTGCCGGCCGGCTCCGTCATCCATGTGCAGAACAGCGGCGTGCCGTACCGGGAGCACGTGCTGCTGTCGCGTGCGGGCTCCGCCACCGCGCGCTTCATGCTCGTCGGCGTGCCGTACGGCACCCACACCGACCTCCCCGAGTGGCGGGACGTGATCGGCGTGCAGCAACCCCAGGTGAAGTTCCTCTCCAGCTACTGGATCGTGAAGGGCTTCCTCTTCAACAAGGTGGATTCCACGCATAACAGCTGCGTGAGGATGTCTGGCTCGGACAATGCGCTCATCGAAGTGCACTGCCACGGTGCCCATGGCGCTCCCGCGGAGCATGCCATCAGCATCGCTGGCTCCAATCAGCTGGTTCGCAAGTCCAAGGCCTACGACAACCTCGCGACGGGCTGCACGAGCAACTGCGACCTCCACGGGTTCAGGGTGGGCCCGGGCTCCAAGCGCATTGTCCTCCAGCAGAATGAGGCGTGGAACAACAGCGGCGACGGGGTGCAGTGCATGGGTTCGGAGAGCGACGCCACGTTGGGGGACGCGGAGGATGTCTGGATCGAGGACCACCGACTCCACGACAACAAGGAGCAGGCCGTCGACATCAAGAGCTGCAACCGGGTGACGGTCGCCGGGACCGACGGCGTGGATGGCAGCAAGTTCTACGCGCAGGCCCCGGGTGGCGCGATGGTCATCCACTTCAAGGCGCGCAACATCCTGGTCGAGAAGACCCGCTTCTGGAACAACAGCCACGGCGTGAACATCGGGGCGTATGGGACCGGCCACGACATCCAGAACGTCGTGCTTCGCCGGAATCTCTTCTTCGATTTCACCATCGACCCGGCGCAGCCAAGCACCCAGTCCGACCCCAAGGGCTACGGCATCCTGATGTCGAAGGTGAACAACGTGGACATCTATCACAACACCTTCGACAACATGCCCGGCGGCGGCATCTACGTGGGCTTCGCCGCATGGACGGGCAGCCTCGTGAATGCCAGCTCCAACGTGCATGTCTGGAACAACATCTTCAACGACGTCTCGCTCTGGGCCATCAAGTGGAGGAGCGCGTACGGCCCCGGCTTCTCCAGCAAGTACAATCTCTATCACCGCGATGCGGGGGCGGCGGTGTTCGACATCAACCACGCTTCGAAGAGCTTCGCGGCGTGGAAGGCGGAGAGCGGGCAGGACACGGTGGGCAGCAGCGAGCAGAGCCCGCAGTTCGTCACCTACCCCCAGGCCAACGACTACTACACGCTGAGCACGTCGCCGGCGCGCAATGCCGCCCTCGACGACACCGGTCAACCGCAGCCGTGTGCCGGCACCCAGGCCCCTCCGGACATTGGCTTCAAGGAGACGTGCACCTAGCCCTTCAGGAGTAACTCGCGCAGGCAGCCCAGTCGGCCATGTCCCCAGCCAGGAGACGTCCCCCGGCGAGGCAGGAGGGATACAGCGGTTCGGCGGATGGCGTGGCGGGTAGCGCATCGTGGTCGTTCGGCCTTGGGCTCGGGCCCAACTGGCCGCCGGAAGCGGGACCGACGTCCGTGAAGTCCAGAGCCCGAAGCCATGCGCTTCGGGCTCTGAAACCACCGGGTCAGCGCTTCAGCCGGAAGGTCGGCGTGCCCACCGCCAACGCCGTCCGGATGGCCTGCACCCCGCCCGCCGTCTTGTCCGCGCCGTAGGTCGTCGTGCCCTGCGTGATTTCAAGCCGGCCCGCCGACGTGAGGAAGCCCACCAGCTCCACCTCATTCGTCGCCGGGCACCCTGCCTTGCACACCGCGAGGTTCGCGGACGGCTGGGTCGTGGGCACGAGGGACTGATTGTGGATATGGACCGATTTCAAGCCCCAGGGGGAGCTGACACGGCGGCCTGGGGAGCCGTAGCGGCCGCGGGCATCACCTCTTCCGGCGTCGTCGCCATGGTGAAGCCATCATGGTAGATGGAGGCCGTCTGCGGGATGGTCGCATCCCGGTAGTAGCCGAGCTGGAGGTAGCCCCCCGTGTCTGGGAAGCGCGTGGCGATGTTGCGCATCGGCACCACCAGCTGGCCGTTGTAGTACAGCTCGATGAAGCCGACATTCGGGTCGGACGACCACTTCACGTGCATCACGAAGTCGTTCCACTGATCCCGGTGCACCGGCTCCTGCCACAGCACCTCGCCCGAGCTTCCTCCGACGCGCATGTTCATCGTGTCGTTGGTGACGAAGAACTCGAGCGGCGGGGAGCCACAGCAGCCGTCATGGTGCCATTGCGTGAACACCTGCCACCGCGGTGAGCTGGGGAAGTCCTGGGGAAACAGGGTGCTCCACTTGTAGTAGAACTCGGAGCCGTCCGGCTCATAGGTGCCTTGGACCAGCTCGTTGCGATTGCCGCTGGCATTGATGGGTTTGTCTCCCGGCTGGACGGTCACCTTCAGCGCTTTGTTGCCATCCCGTACAAGGTCGCCCTGCACCTGCATGCGGTCCGGAGCAACAGCCCAGGTCTCGCTGTACTGAGTCAGGTCGCCGGTCTCGAAGTCTCCCTTCCAGACAACGGAGGCCTGGGCAACGAAGGGGACCAGGAGCGCCAGGGGTGCGAGTTTCAGGAGTCGAAGCATCTTGAGCCTTTGTCCGGGGGTTGAAGAGGACAGACAAAGGAGACCCGCCCGTACTTCCCGCCGGCTCGCGCGCGTCAGCCGAACGCCCCAGCAGGCGCCCCTCCTGGGTGCGCGGCAGGGCCAGCCGTCCGGCGTCCGCCCGCACAGCGGCACCCCCAGGAGGAAGTGGGCCAGACGACAGCGTCAGGAGTCAGCCCGGTGCCAGAGGATGTCCCCACCGGGACCGGCGACGGCGTGCCCTTCACTGCCGACAGGCTCCTCCTTCCCGTCGCACAGGAAGTCGATGCCCGCGGCGTCCTGCGCCGGCACCTTCGCGAGGAAGCGCTCACCGGACGCGCCGCGCCCGACGATGACGCCGAACCTGGCGCTGCCGTCCCGTTCGTACAGCACCGTGTACGTCTCGATGTGGCCGGGGCCCGTGAAGTCCTCCACGAACGGAGGGACGGGGCCGCGCGCGGCGTCCGCTTCCGCCTGAGACTCGAAGGACTGGGGGAGCGTTCCGGCGGGCGGCGGCTCACGCGTGAGCACGAGGCTGTGATTGTGCGTCGCGAAGCCGCCGTTGCCGAAGAGCAGGCCGTGACGCCCCTGCTCGCGCAGCCGCTGCACCATGCTGACCACCGCGTGGCTCATGTAGTTGGCGATGGGGCCTCCGCCGAACGTGAGGCCGCCGAACACGGTGGCAGGCTTCTCCAGCGGCCAGCCCAGCACCCGGCGCGCCATCTTCGGCACGCAGGGGAAGCAGCTGTAGAGCTCCACGAAGTCGAGCGAATCGACGGTCAGCCCGTTCAGCTCCAGCGTGCGTCGCAGGGAGACGGCCATGCTCGGCGAGCGCGCGTAGCCATCCCTCGCCAGGAAGTCCTCCGGTTCGTGCGCGGCCACGCCCCGCCCCACGTACACGAGCCGGTCCTCCGGCACGCCGTGCGCCAGGGCCTTCGCCAGGCTGGTGACGAGGAACCCCGCGCCTTGATTGACGGCGCTGTTCGCCACCATCCGCTTGCAATACGGAAACGCGATGGGCCGGTTGGACGGCGAGGGCGTGACAATCTCTTCCACGGACAAGGGCTCGCGGATCCACGCGCCCGGGTTGCCCGCCGCGACCTGCGAGAACCGCGACCAGATTTCGCCGCTCTCCCGCTGCGCCTCCGCCAGCGTCTGGCCATACGCGGCGCGGCCGGCGTTCTCATAGAGGGGATAGACGTCGACCGGCGAATTGAGGCCGTAGCGCCGCCGGTAGGCCGCGTGCGCCTGGACGCCGATGCTGCTCGCGGCGTTGTGAGCGGCGGGGTGTCCCCGCCGCCAGGGCCGCGCGCCGGGCCGCCGTGCGCAGCGCCTCGCCGCCCACGACCGCCGCGACCTCCGCCGCACCTGAAGCAATCCGGTTGGCGGCTTCATGGAGCAGCCGCACCGGGCTGTCTCCATTGGCCTCCGCCGTCTGCTCGCGGAAGCGCGGCCGGGCGCCCAGCCGCTCCGCCAGCGGGAGCGGCAACGGCCCCATCTGCCGGAAGGAGAGCTGGTCCACCACCGCCAGCGAATCCAGCCGGGAGAGCCAGCCCCCGCCCGCGTCCGTGTCCGCCACCCGGAGCGCGGCCTCCATCAAGCCCAGCGAGTCCAGGCCCCGCAGCGGATCCTCCGGACGGTCGTTGACCTGCCCCACGCCCACGATGACGGGGATCCTGTTCGCGTCCTTCATGCCTCGGCTCCTCCCACGCTGAAGCCTCTCCGGTCAATGCGCCACCAACGGCCAATATTGCCCGGATACAATTGACGCCCATTTATACCCGGGTAATATCCCCGTCATGCCCTCCCCTTCCGTCACCTGGACCGCCTTCGCCGGCCAGCGCCTGCTCGCCTCCGGAACGCCCGCGGAGGTCGTCACCGCCGCCAGGGGCGCGCTCGACGCGGGTGAATCCGAGTCCCTGCTCCTGTTCGACGACGCCACGGGCCGGACGGTGGACTTCCACCTGCGCGGCACGCTGGAGGAGGTGCTCGCCCGCCTCCAGCCCGCGCCAGACCCGGCCGTCGAGTCCTCCGAGCCCCGAGGCCCCGGCCGCCCGAAGCTGGGCGTGGTGGCCCGCGAGGTGACGCTGCTGCCGCGCCACTGGGAGTGGCTGTCCGAGCAACCCGGCGGCGCGTCCGTGGCCCTGCGCAAGCTGGTGGAGGCCGCTCGCGCGAGCAGCGGCGACGCCGACCGCGTGCGCCGCGCCCAGGCCGCCACGGATCGCTTCATGACCACGATGGCCGGCAACGCGCCGGGCTACGAGGAGGCCGCTCGCGCGCTCTACGCGGGCGACCGCACCCGCTTCAACAAGTGGACCCGAAGCTGGCCGGACGACATCCGCGACTGCGCGCGCAGGCTCGCGGCCCCGGCGTTCTCCAAGGAGACGCCATGAATCACCAGTGGGTGCTGAAGTCGCGTCCCCACGATGAGGTCTCCGAGGCGTGCTTCGAATGGCGTCAGGCGCCGGTGCCGACCCCGGGCCCTGGCGAAGCGCTGGTGCGCGTCGTCTGGCTCTCCATCGAACCCACCCAACGCACCTGGCTCAATCCCCACGCGACCTACATCCCCCCCGTCGAGCCTGGCGAGGTCATGCGCGGCGTGGGTGTTGGGCAGGTCATCGAGTCCCGCTCCGAACGGTTGGCCGTGGGGGACTGGGTGACGGGCATGACGGGCTGGCAGGAGTACGCGCTGGCGGGTGACGCGGGCCTCTTCGGCTTCAACAAGGTGCCGGACGGCATCGACCCCAGGGCCATGCTGAATCTCTACGGCGCCAGCGGGCTGACCGCCTGGATTGGCATGACCGACGTGGGCCGCGCGGCCCTGGTGAAACCGTCCTGGTCTCCGGCGCGGCGGGCAGCGTGGGCTCCATCGCGGGACAGGTGGCGCGGCTCCGGGGCTGCCGTGTCATCGGCATCGCGGGCGGTCCTCGGAAGGCCGACTGGGTGACCCGCGTCGCCCGGTTCGACGCGTGCATCGACTACAAGTCCGAGGACGTCCGGACGCGCCTCCAGACGCTGGCCCCGAAGGGCGTGGAGGTCTTCTTCGACAACGTGGGCGGGCCGGTGCTGGAGGCGGCGCTGGACAACCTCGCCGTGCGCGCCCGCGTGGTGCTCTGCGGCGCCGTCTCCTCCGGCTACAAGGACCACGACTACGGCACCACGCCGCGCAATTACATGCAGCTGGCCTTCAAGCGGGCGCGCATGGAGGGCTTCATCTTCCTGGACCACGTCCCGCGCTTCCCTGAAGCCTTCCGCGAGCTGTCCACCTGGGCCGCACGGGGTGAGCTCGTCCTGGCGGAGACCCTCGCGGAAGGACTGGAGCAGGCACCGTCCGCCCTGCGCGGTCTCTTCGAGGGCCGGAACCTGGGCAAGCAGCTGGTCCGCGTCGCCGCGCTTCCGTCGTAGCGATAGCGTGCCACGCGACGCGTCTGTCCAAGGAGTCCCCAGGCGGCGCCTGCCTCACGCCGCCGCGGCCTCGTCCTGGACGACCGGGGCCTCAGGCTCGAACAGCCCCTCGCGGCGCTGATTCAGCCGCGTCTGGAGCTCCTTGATGAGCTGCACGCAGAGGAATGCCACGGCCACGGAGCAGACCGAGGACAGGAGTGACACCACTTCGGTGGTGGTGCTGTCGACCCCTCCAAGCTTGCCATCCAGCAGCTTGCCTTCCGCCCTCTCCAGGATGCGCCCCACGACGTTCACCCCCCACCACAACTGCAGCGGGAGCGCTGCGACGAAGGGCACTCCCCCCAGCCGCTCCGCGATGTCCCTCATCACGTGGTACGGCTTCCACCAGTTGATGACGGGGATCAGCCACATCCAGACCGCACGGGCGGGGGTCATCCCGAGGTCCGCGCCCAGGGCCGCGAGCTGACGGACCACGCGGTGGACCCACATCAGCAGGCAGACCTGCGCGGTGATGCTGACGATGAAGCCCAGGAGCACCACGCCGCTCGCGGCCACCTCCTGGGGCTCCCCCTTGAGCTCCGGGTACAGCAGGAGGTTGAAGAGCAGGCCCAGCAGCGACGTGCCGCCGGAGACGTACTGCGTGACCGTGGCCCGGCGCGCCCGCGCTCGAGAGTCCGGCACCTCCAGCGCGGAGAGCCGCGCGCACTCGCGGCATCGGCCTTCGTCACCCTCGCACGCTGCGCAGGCATACCTCCCACAGCGCTCACAGGTGCGCACCGCCTCCCGCTCGGGATGCTGCGGACACATGGGCTGCGACGCGACGTCCCCCTCGGCGGCGTTGAGCATGAGAGGGATTAGGACCTGCCTTCAATCCTTCGTCAATCCCTCCACCGGAGCAAGACTGGCCCCCAGCCGCCGGAGCCCCTCCGGGACGCGCGCGGCCGGAATGCCGCCATACCCCAACACCAGCCCCGCCCGCGCTCGCGGCCCCGCGAAGTAGCGCGACAGGGTGATGAGCCCGACCCCCGCTGCCCGGGCCCGCGCCACCGTCTCCCGCTCCAGGGCCAGGCCGCCCCGCCGGAAGGTGGCGCTCAGGTGCAGGCCCGCCACGGAGGGCACCACCTGGAGCCAGTCGCCGCAATGGCGTGACAGTCCTTCCGCGACGCGCTCGTGCCGCGCCTCGTACTCCCGCCGCATCTTGCGGATGTGCCGCGCCAGCAGCCCGCTGTCGATGAACCGCGCGAGCGCCGCCTGCTCCGGCACCGGGCTGTGCCAATCCATCACGCGCCGGGCCCACCGCAGCTCCCGCTGGAGCGACGGCGGCGCGACGAGGAAACCCATCCGCAGCATGGGGACCATCACCTTCGAGAACGACCCCACGTAGAGCACCCGTCCGGAGCGGTCCATCCCATGCAACGTCTCCAGGGGCCGGCCGCCGAAGCGGAACTCGCTGTCGTAGTCGTCTTCAATCACCACCACGTCCCGCCGCTTCGCCCACTCCAGCAGCGCCACCCTGCGCGCGGGCGACATGGGCATGCCCAGCGGGAACTGGTGCGACGGCGTGACGTAGACGAGCCGGGCGGCCTCCGGCAGCGCCGCCACGTCCAGCCCCTCCGCATCCACCGGAACAGGCACGACGCGCGCCCCCAGCGACTGGAACACCTGCCGCGCGGGTGGATAGCCCGGCTCCTCCATGGCGACGCAGTCCCCCGGCTCGATGAGCACCCGGCCCACCAGGTCCAACGCCTGCTGCGCGCCATTGGTGACGAGCACGTCCTCCGCGTCCGCGCGCACGCCCCGCGCGAGGCCCACGTGCCGCGCCACCGCCTCCCGCAGCCCCCGG
>NZ_JBKGHJ010000345.1:0-9607 GCF_046520365.1 Corallococcus sp. 4LFB | reverse complement strand
GAAGGGACGGCTGCCGGAGTACATGGTGCCGTCGGCCTTCGTGGTGCTGGAGGCGATGCCGCTCAACGCCAACGGCAAGGTGGACCGCAAGGCCCTGCCCAGGCCCGAAGCGACGGACGCGCAGGACTTCGTCGCCCCGCGCACGCCCACGGAGCAGACCCTGGAGCGCATCTGGGCCCAGGTGCTGCGGCAGGAGCGCGTGGGCATCCACGCCAACTTCTTCGAGCTGGGCGGCGACTCCATCATCAGCCTCCAGATCGTCGCGCGCGCCGCGCGGGCCGGGCTGCGCATCACGACCCGGCAGCTCTTCCAGCACCCGACCATCGCCGCGCTGGCGACCGTCGCCACCTCGGCGTCGCTCGTGGTGGCGGAGCAGGGTGAGGTGCTCGGGGCCGTCCCGCTCACGCCCATCCAGCGCCGGCTCTTCGAGGAAGACGTCGTTGATCCGCACCACCTCAACCAGTCGCTGATGATCGAAGCCCGCCGCCCGGTGGACGCGGCGGTGCTGGAGCAGGCGCTGCGCCACCTCGTGGCGCACCACGATGCGCTGCGGCTGCGCTTCACGCATGACGCCGCTGGCTGGTCGCAGGAGAACGCGGGCCTGGAGCAGCCGCTGACCCTGCGGCGGCTGGAGGTCTCCACGCTGGACGACGCCGCGAAGGCCCAGGCCATCCAGGACGCGGCGGCCCGGCTCCAGGCGAGCTTCGTCCTGGACGAAGGACTGCTGCTGCGCGCGATGCTGATTGAGCGCGGCGAAGGCCAGACCGCGCGCCTGCTGCTGGCCGTGCATCACCTCGCGGTGGACGGCGTGTCCTGGCGCGTGATGCTGGAGGACCTGGAGACGGCGTACCAGCAGCTCGCCTCGGGCCAGCCGGTCCGGCTGCCCGCGAAGACCACTTCGTTCCAGACGTGGGCCCGCAGGCTGGAGGCCCATGCGCGGACTCCCGAAGCGCGGGCCGAGCTCGCCTTCTGGCGGGATGCCACCCGGAACGTCGTGCCGCTGCCCGTGGACCGGGCCGGTGGCGAGAACACCGTGGCCTCGACCCGGAGCGTTTCGCTGTCGCTCGACGTGGAGGAGACGCGGCTGCTCCTGCAGGAGGTGCCCGCCGCGTACCGCGCGCAGATCAACGACGTGCTGCTCGCCGCGCTGGCCTCGTCGATGGCGCGGTGGACGGGTCAGCACCGGGTGCGCGTCAACCTGGAAGGCCACGGACGCGAGGAGCTGTTCGCGGACGTGGACCTGTCCCGCACGGTGGGGTGGTTCACCGCCGTGTATCCCGTGGTGCTGGAGGTGCCCGCGTCGGGCAGCGCCGGTGACGGCCTGCGCGCGGTCCGAGACACCCTGCGGCGCCTCCCGGGCAATGGCGTGGGCTACGGCCTCCTGCGCTACCTGGGCGACCCCGAGACGGTGGAAGCCCTGCGCGCCGCGCCTCCCGCCCAGGTGTCCTTCAACTACCTGGGCCAGTTCGACGGCGTCGCGTCCGGCACGGGTGACACCGCCTTCCGGATCGCCCGCGAGGGCAGCGGCCCCGTGCGCAGCCTCCGCGCTCCGCGCCGCCACGTGCTGGACGTCAGCGGGCTGGTGCTCGACGGCCAGCTCCAGTTGAGCTGGAGCTACAGCGAACACCTGCACACCCAGGCCACCATCGAGGCGCTGGCTCGCGACTTCGTGGCCGCGCTGCGCACGCTCATCGCGGGCCGTGCTTCGGAGGATGCCGCCCGCCGCACGCCCACGGACTTCCCGCTCGCTCGCGTGGAGGCGTCCGCGCTGGAGCGCGTGCTGGCGGCCGTCCCCGGCCTGGAGGACCTCTACCCGCTGTCGCCCATGCAGCAGGGCATGCTCTTCCACACGCTGCTGGAGCCCGCGTCGGGTGCGTACTTCGAGCAGCGCTCCTGGAGCTTCCACTCCGCGCTGGACCTGGGCGCGCTCAAGCAGGCCTGGGAGGACGTCATCGCGCACCACCCGGTGCTGCGCACATCGTTCTTCTGGCAGGGCCTGGAGGCGCCGCTCCAGGCGGTGCACGCCCGGGTGACGCTGCCCTGGTCGGAGCTGGACTGGCGCGGGCTCTCCGCTCCGGAGCAGCAGGCCCGGCTGGAGACGTTCCTCGCGGAGGACCGGGCGCGCGGCTTCGAGCTGGCGCACGCGCCGTTGATGCGGCTGGCGCTGATCCGCACGGAGGAGCAGGCCTGGCGGCTGGTGTGGAGCTTCCATCACCTGCTGACGGACGGCTGGAGCTCGGCGCTGCTGCGCAAGGCCGTGTTCACCCGCTACGCCGCGCTGGCGCAGGGCAAGGCCCCGGCGCTCGAAAAGGGCCCCGCCTACCGCGAGTACATCGCGTGGCTCCAGCGCCAGGACCTCCAGCGCACGGAGGCCTTCTGGCGCGACGCCCTGGCGGGCTTCTCCGCCGCCACGCCGCTGCCAGCGGGCGGAGCCTCGCGTGCGTTCGCCACGGGTGGGCTGTCGGAGCAGTCGGTGCTCCTGCCGGCCGACACCACCGACGCGCTCCAGACCTTCGCGCGCCGCCACCAGCTCACGCTCAACACCCTGGTGCAGGCCGCCTGGGCGCTGGTGCTCGCGCGGCACGCGGACACCTCCGACGTCGTCTTCGGCGCGACCGTCGCGGGACGGCCGTCGGAGCTGCCGGGCGTCGATTCGATGCTGGGCATGTTCATCAACACGCTGCCCGTGCGCGTCCGCCTGGACGAGCACGCGGCGGCGGTGCCGTGGCTCCAGCAGCTCCAGTCGCAGCAGGTGGAGCTGCGCCACCACGAGCACAGCCCGCTCGTGCAGGTGCAGGGCTGGAGCGAAGTCCCCCGGGGGACGCCCCTCTTCGAGACGCTCCTCGTCTTCGAGAACTACCCCGTCGACAGCACGGTGGAGACCGGCGCGAAGCGCCTGGACGTGCGCGACTTCCACGCGTTCGAGCGGACGAACTACCCGCTCACCGCCGTGGCCGCGCCGGGCCGTGAGCTGCTGCTCAAGCTCGCGCACGAGACGCCGCGCTTCGACGACGCCACCGCCAGGGCCCTGCTGGGCCAGTGGCGCCGGGCCCTGGAGGGATGGGTTGCCCGGAAGCGCGTCGCCGACGTGAGCCTCCTCTCCGTGGAGGAGACGCACGCGCTGAAGGACACCTGGAACGCGACGCGCGCGGAGTACCCCCGCACGCTCGCGGTGCAGCAGCTCTTCGAGGCCCGCGCCGCCCGGGCGCCCGACGCGGAGGCGCTGCGCTGGAACACCGGCACCCTGACGGCCGGAGCGCTGGACGCGCGAGCGAACCGGCTGGCGCATCACCTGCGCGCGCTGGGCGTGGGCCTGGAGTCGCGCGTGGGCATCTGCCTGGAGCGCGGCCCGGACCTCGTCGTCGCGCTCCTCGCGGTGCTCAAGGCCGGGGGCGCCTACGTGCCCCTGGATCCGACCTACCCCGAGTCTCGCCTGGGCTTCATGGCCCGCGACGCGGACCTCACGGCGCTGCTGACGCACCGGCACCTGGAGGCGCGCCTGCCCGGCGTGCAGGCCCAGGTCATCCGGATGGACGCGCTGGAGGACGTGCTCGCCGCGCTGCCGGCCACGCGTCCGGCGGTGGAGACGCGCCCGGAGGCGCTGGCCTACGTCATCTACACGTCCGGCAGCACGGGCCGTCCCAAGGGCGTGATGGTCACGCACGGGGGCGTCGTCAACTACCTCACCTGGGCGCTGGACGCGTACCGCGTGGCGGACGGGCAGGGCGCTCCGGTGCACTCGTCGTTCTCCTTCGACCTCACCGTGACCAGCCTGCTGGCACCGCTCGCGGCGGGCCGTCCCGCCGTGCTGGTGGACGAGGCCGTGGGCGCCGTGGAGGGGCTGGGTGAGGCCCTGCGCAAGCAGGCGGACCACAGCCTCGTGAAGCTCACGCCCGCGCACCTGCGGCTGCTGGAGGCCCAGCTCGCGGAGCAGGGCGCCTCCGGCCGCGCGCGGGCCTTCGTCATCGGCGGCGAGGCGCTGGGCTACGAGGCGCTGGAGCACTGGCGGCGGTACGCGCCGGGCACGCGGCTCATCAACGAGTACGGCCCCACCGAGACGGTGGTGGGCTGCTGCATCCACGAGGTCCGCGAGGACGAGCCGCGCACGGGCCCCGTGCCCATTGGCCACCCCATCGCCAACACCCGCCTGTACGTGCTGGACGCGGCGGGCCGACTCTCCCCGGTGGGCGCCGTGGGTGAGCTCCACGTCGGAGGCGACGGCGTGGGCCGGGGCTACCTGGGCCGGCCGGACCTCACGGCCGAGCGCTTCGTGCCGGATCCGTTCAGCCCCGAGCCGGGCGCGCGCCTGTACCGCACCGGCGACACCGTGCGCCGCCGCGCGGACGGCGTGCTGGAGTACCTGGGCCGCCGCGACCAGCAGGTGAAGGTGCGCGGCTTCCGCATCGAGCTGGGCGAAATCGAGGCCGTGCTGACCGCGCTGCCGGACGTCGCCGCGGGCGTGGTGCTCGCCCGTGAGGACGTGCCGGGCGACCGGCGCCTCGTGGGCTACGTGGTGCCCAGGGCCGGTGCCTCGCTGGACGCCGCTTCCCTCAAGACCGCGCTGCGCAAGACGCTGCCGGACTACCTGGTCCCCGTCGCCTTCGTCGTCCTCGACACGCTGCCCGTGGCCGTCACGGGCAAGGTGGACCGCAAGGCCCTGCCCGCGCCGGAGGCCACGGGGAGCGAGTCCCGCTTCGTGGCGCCGCGCACGCCGGAGGAGGAGCTGCTCGCCGGCCTCTTCGCACAGGTGCTGGGCGTGGAGCGCGTCGGCGTCCACGACGACTTCTTCGCGCTGGGAGGCCACTCGCTCCGGGCCACGCAGGCGGTGTCGCGTGCCCGCGACGTCTTCGGGGCGGAGCTGCCCTGCGTGACCTCTTCGAGGCACCGACCGTCGCCACGCTCCTGCCGCGGCTGCTGGAGGCGAAGGCCCGGAACACCGAAGGCCCTCGCGTCCCGCCGCTCGTCCCGGTGCCGCGCACGGAGGCGCTGCCGCTGTCCTTCGCGCAGCAGCGCCTGTGGTTCCTGGATCAGCTGGAACCCCAGGGCGCGTTCCACAACGTGCCCGCCGCGCTCCGGCTGCAAGGCCTGCTGGACGTGACCGCGCTGGAGCGGGCGTTCGCGGAGCTCTTCCGCCGCCACGAAGCCCTGCGCACCGTGTTCCGCGCCCAGGAGGGCCGGCCGCTCCACGTCATCCTGCCGGTGCCGGAGTCCCCGGTGTCCCGTCAGGACCTGCGCGGCCTGCCCGAGCTGGCCCGTGAGGAGGAGGCGCTGCGCCAGGCCCAGGAGGAGGCGAGGCGTCCCTTCGACCTCGCCCGGGGACCGCTCCTGCGCGTGACGCTGCTCCAGCTCGCGGAGCGGCAGCACCTGCTGCTCCTGACGATGCACCACATCGTCTCCGACGGCTGGTCCATGAGCGTGCTCGTGCGCGAGCTGGTGGCCCTCTACGAAGCCTTCCGCACCGGCAAGCCGTCGCCGCTGCCGGAGCTGCCGCTCCAGTACGCGGACTACGCGGCCTGGCAGCGCCAGTGGCTGGAGCAGGGCGCGCTGGCCCAGCAGCTCGCGTGGTGGAAGCGCCAGCTGGACGGCGCGCCGCAGACGGTGGACCTGCCCACGGACAGGCCCCGTCCCACCGTGCAGTCGCACAAGGGCGAACAGCTCCAGGTGCTGGTGCCACCGGAGGTGATGACCCGCCTCCAGGCCCTGTGCCGCCGCGAGGGCGTCACGCTCTTCATGGCGCTGCTCGCGGGCTTCCAGGTGGTGCTGTCGCGCTACACGCGCCGCACGGACATCGTGGTGGGCACGGACATCGCCAACCGCAACCGCGCGGAGACCGAAGGCCTCATCGGCTTCTTCGTGAACCAGCTCGTCCTTCGCGGCGACCTGGGCGGAGACCCCACCGTGCGCGAGCTGCTGTCCCGCGCGCGTGAGACGGCGCTCTCCGCGTACGCGCACCAGGACCTGCCCTTCGAGGAGCTGGTCAAGGAGCTGAACCCCAAGCGCAGCCTGGGCCAGGCGCCCCTGTTCCAGGTGAAGCTGGTGCTCCAGAACGCGCCCGTGTCGCGGCTGGAGCTGCCCGGCCTGGAGCTGAGCCCGGTGGGCCAGGAGGCCACCCGCGCCAAGCTGGACCTCACCGTCGCGGTGCAGGAGACGCCCCAGGGGCTGGCCTGCGTCTGGGAGTACGCCACGGACCTCTTCGACGGGGACACCGTGGCCCGCATGGCGAAGCACTTCGAGCAGGCGCTGGAGGGCCTGAGCCGAGAGGCCTCGCGCCGCCTGTCCTCGCTGTCCCTGCTCACCGACGCCGAGCGCCACACGCTGCTCGACGCCTGGAACGACACGCGCACGGAAGTGCTGCCGGGCCCCACCGCCACGGCGCTGTTCGAGGCGCAGGCCGCGCGCACCCCGGACGCGCTGGCGGCGGTGTACGGCGACACGTCGCTGACGTACGCGCAGCTGGACGCGAAGGCCAATCAGCTCGCGTGGCACCTGAAGCAGAGCGGCGTGGGCCTGGAGTCGCGCGTGGGCCTGTGCGTGGAGCGCTCGCTCGACATGGCCGTGGGCATCCTGGGCATCCTGAAGGCGGGCGCGGCCTACCTGCCGCTGGACCCCACCTACCCGAGCGACCGCCTGGCCTACATGCTGGCGGACGCGGCGGTGCCGGTCATCGTCACGCAGGACGCGCTGGCGGATGAATTGCCGGTCCAGGGCGAGTTGTTGGTGTGCCTGGACTCGGACGCGGCCCGCATCGCGAAGCACCCGGTGACGAAGCCGCCGGTGAAGCTGGAGCCGGAGCACCTGGCCTACGTCATCTACACGTCGGGCTCCACCGGCCGCCCCAAGGGCACGCTGCTGCACCACCGGGGCCTCTGCAACACGGCCACGGCGGCCATCGCGGCGCTGGGCATCACGCCCTCCAGCCGCGTCCTCCAGTTCGCGGCCTTTGGCTTCGACGCGTCGGTGTGGGAGACGTTCTCCGCGCTGCTGGGCGGCGCGGCGCTGCACCTCGCGCCGCGGGAAGCGCTGCTGCCGGGAGCGCCGCTGCACGGCCTCATCGCCTCCAGCGGCATCACCACCGTGACGCTGACGCCGTCGGTGCTGGCGCAGCTGGAGCCGGAAGGGCTGCCGCTGCTCACGTCCGTGGCCGCCGCGGGCGAGGCCTGCTCCGCGGAGCTGGTGCGCCGCTGGTCGCCGGGCCGCCGCTTCCTCAACGCGTACGGTCCCACCGAAGTCACGGTCTGCGCCACGGTGCGCGCGAACGTGGATCCGGCGCGGCCCACCATCGGCACGCCGCTGCCGAACGTGCGGGTGTACGTGCTGGACGACCAGGGACAGCCGGTGCCCGTGTGCGTGCCCGGCCAGCTGCACGTGGGCGGCGTGGGCCTGGCGCGGGGCTACCTCCACCGCTCCGACCTCACCGCCGAGCGCTTCGTGCCGGACGCCTTCGGCCCCGAGGCCGGCGGGCGGCTCTACGCCACGGGCGACCTGGTGCGCTACCTGCCGTCCGGCGAGCTGGAGTTCCTGGGCCGCATCGACCACCAGCTCAAGCTGCGCGGCTACCGCATCGAGCTGGGCGAGGTGGAGGCGGCCATCGCGGACCACCCCGCCGTGGAGTCCACGGTCGTCCTCCTGCGCGAGGACGTGCCCGGCAACCCCCGGCTCGTGGCCTACGTGGTGCCCCGCGAGGGGCAGGTCCTGGACCTGCGCGCCCTCAAGGACGCGCTGCTCGCCCGGCTGCCGGAGTACATGGTGCCCGCCGCCTTCGTGTCACTGCAGGCGCTGCCGCTCACGCCCAACGGCAAGCTGGACCGGCAGTCGCTGCCGGTGCCGGACACCCAGCGGCCCGAGCTGGAGAAGGGCTACGTGGCGCCGCGCGACGAGCTGGAGCAGCAGCTGGCCGACATCTGGTCGGAGCTGCTCGGCGTGAAGCAGGTCGGCGTCCACGACGATTTCTTCGAGCTGGGAGGCCACTCGCTGTTGGGCACCCAGCTCATCTCCCGCATCCGCACGACGTTCGACGTGGAGCTGCCGCTGAGGGACATCTTCGAGTCCCCCACGGTGGAGAACCTCGCCGTCCACATCGTGCAGGCCCAGGCCGCGCAAGCGGACCCCGCGGAACTCGAACGACTCATGGGGAGCTGGAGCACCTGTCCGCCGAAGAGGCGGAAGCGCTCCTCTCCTCCGACGAAGTGCCCTCCGACGACGTCCTCCCCCAGGACACCAAGAAGGTCTCCAGCAATGAGCAGTGACGCCGACAAGCGCATCGCAGCCCTGTCCCCCGAGAAGCGCGCCCTGCTGCTCAAGCAGCTGCGCCAGCAGCAGCAACAGGGGGCTCGTCCCGCGCGTGCACCGGCCATCGCTCGCCGTCCGCGTGACGGCTCGCCGTTGCCGCTGTCCTTCGCCCAGCAACGCCTGTGGTTCCTGGATCAGCTGGAGCCGGACAGCGCGCTCTACAACATCCCCCTGGCCATCGAGCTGAAGGGCGAGCTGAAGCTGGAGGCGCTGGAGCAGGCGTTCACCGCGCTCCAGGAGCGCCACGAATCCCTGCGCACGACCTTCCGCACCGTGGAGGGCACGCCCGTCCAGGTCATCGCGCCGCCGTCGCCGGTGACGCTGGAGGTCGCGGACCTGCGCGGCGTGGCCGTCCCCGAACGCCAGGACGAGCTGTCGCGCCGGGTGCGCGAGGAGTCGCTGCGGCCCTTCCACCTGGGCCGGGGGCCGCTGGTGCGCGCGTCGCTGGTGCGCACGGGCGACGAGGAGCACGTGCTGCTGGTGACCATGCACCACGTCATCTCCGACGGCTGGTCCATGGGCGTGGTCATCCGCGAGCTGGCGTCGCTCTACGACGCCTACCTCCACGGGCGCCCGTCACCGCTGCCGCCGCTGGAGCTCCAGTACCCGGACTACGCCGCGTGGCAGCGCGAGTGGCTCCAGGGCGAGACGCTGAAGGCGCAGCTCGACTGGTGGAAGCAGCAGCTGGAGGGCGCGCCGGACGTCATCGCGCTGCCCACGGACCGGCCGCGTCCGGCCATCCAGAGCTCGCGGGGCGCGAAGCACTTCGTGCAGCTGCCGCGCGCCGTGTCGGAGGCGCTGAAGGCGCTGGGCCAGAAGGAGGGCGCCACGCCCTTCATGACGCTGCTGGCGGCGTGGCAGGTGCTGCTGGCGCGCTACACCGGCCAGGACGACATCAGCGTGGGCACGCCCATCGCGGGCCGCAACCGCGCGGAGCTGGAAGGCCTCATCGGCTTCTTCATCAACACGCTCGTGCTGCGCGCGAAGGTGAATGCGGGGATGACCTTCCGCCAGGTGCTCGCGCACGTGCGGGAGCAGGCGCTGGGCGCGTACGCGCACCAGGACGTGCCCTTCGAGAAGCTGGTGGACCTGCTCCAGCCGGTGCGCACGCTAAGCCACTCGCCGCTGTTCCAGGTGATGTTCAGCCTGCAGAACGCGCCGGTGTCGGAGCTGGTGCTGCCGGACGTGGCGCTGCGCACGCTGCGCGTGGAGGCGCAGACGACGAAGTTCGAGCTGACGCTGTCGCTGTCGGACACGCCGGAAGGGTTCTCCGGGTCGATTGAGTACAACACGGACCTGTTCGACGCGGGGACGGTGG
>NZ_JBKGHJ010000344.1:0-9628 GCF_046520365.1 Corallococcus sp. 4LFB | reverse complement strand
GCCGCCGCTGCCCTCCGGGAGCGCGGAGGACGCCAGGGCGAGGGGCCTGCCCTCGTGCACCTCGAAGAGCACGCCCGGCACGGCCAGCGCGGCCACGCCCGCGGTGGCCATCACCGCGACCCGCCACGCCAGCCCGCCCTGGCCGTTGCCCCGCGAGGTGGGCGGTGGGTGGTGTCCCAGGCCGTGCTTCCAGCCCAGCCGCACCAGCGCCCAGTTCATGGGGTACGTGGCGACGAAGCCCACCAGCAGGCCCAGCATCGCGAAGCCCCAGAACGCCCAGGTGTCCGGGCGCGGCTGCTGCCCCACCACGAGGGGGGTGACCCAGGCCATCACCGCGCCCATGCCCGCCATCACCGTCATCATGGAGAAGAACTCCGCGCGGCCGCCCATCCACAGGGCCTGCAGCGCGCTGTCCGCCATGCCGCGCATGGCCTTGTACTGGAAGATGAACCAGCCGAAGGCGAAGCCCACCGCGTACTCGAACCAGAACTCCTGCCAGAACGACAGGCCCAGCAGCCGCGCCGCCACCATGGCGGTGATGATGCCCAGCCCGTCCCCCGCCACGCAGTGGATGACCGAGCCCATCACCCGGCGCGGCATCGTCTCCGCGTAGGCGTCATACGCGTCCCGGGCCGCGTGCCCCTGCCGCGCGCCCGCCGCCGGAGGCCGGCTGCTCCAGAGGTACACGGCGAGCCCGAAGACGGACAGGAAGAGCACGATGAGGGGCCACGCCCACTTCATCACCGGCTTCACCTGCGTGTTCACCCGCCGCGTGTCGTGGACCACCCAGCCCGCCCCGAGCAGGCCCACGGCGTACCAGGGCAGGACGAAGCCCGGCTCTGCGAGGAATGAGAGGAAACCCAGGTCCATGGCCGCTCCTTGCGCCCGAGGCGCCCGGGGGCACGCACCCGCGGCGGGCCCCTCCCGGAGGGTGGGCATCCGGACGCAAGCCTTCAGCCCTCCAGCGCCCGCCCCCGCGAGAGGGGCTCGGGCGGAGGGGCCAGCGCCCGGGCCGGCTACCCGTGCGGCAGCGGCCGGGGCTCGTCGGGGACGGCCTGCGAGTCGTCGTCCCCACCCTTCCCCCTGCGCAGCCGGTGGCCCAGCCGCGTCTTGAGGCGGTCCGCGACGACGTAGAACGCGGGCACCACGAGCAGGCTGAGCACGGTGGACACCGACAGGCCGCCCAGCACCGCGATGGACATGGGGGCGCGCGTCTCGCTGCCCGCGCCCAGCGCCAGCGCGGCCGGCACCGCGGACATCATCGTCGCGGTGGACGTCATCAGGATGGGCCGCAGGCGCACCGGGCCCGCGCGCAGCATCGCCTGCACCGCGTCCGCGCCCTGCTCGCGCTGCTGGAGCGCGTAGTCCACCAGGATGATGGAGTTCTTCTTCACGATGCCCATCAGGAGCAGCAGGCCGATCATGCTGAAGATGTTCAGCGTGTTCCCCGTGACGAGCAGCGCGAACGACGCGCCCGCCACCGACAGGGGAAGGATGGTCAGCACCGTCACCGGGTGCAGGAACGAGTTGAACTGCGCGCCCAGCACCATGTACGCGACGGCGATGCCCATGAAGAGCGCGAAGAGCAGGCTGCTCATCGAGTCGCGGAACGCGACGCTCGCGCCGCCCGCCACCACGCGGATGCCGCCGGGCAAATCCTTGCCCAGCGACTCCACCGTGGCCAGCGCCTCCTCCTGGCTGGCCCCCGGCGCCACGTTGGCGAAGACGCTGATGGCGCGCTCCCGGTCGCGTCGGGTGATGGCCTGGAGCGCGGGCAATTCCTCCTGCGTCACCAGCGACGACAGGGGCACCAGCGCGTCGTTCGCCGTGCGGACCTTGAGCAGCGACAGGTCCTCCGGCCGCGAGCGCTGGCTCGCGAGCAGGCGCATGCGCACGTCGATGCGCCGCCCGCCGCTGCTGTACTTGCCCACGCGCACGCCGCCCACCAGCGCGTTCACCGTGGACGCCACCGCCTGGATGGGCACGCCCAGGTCCGCGGCGCGCGCCCGGTCCGGGGTGATGCGCAGCTCCGGCTGGCCCAGCTGGTAGTCCGTGTCCAGGTCCACCACCTTGCCGGACGCCTGGAGCTGCTCGCGCAGCGTCTGGCTGGCCTCCACCAGCTTGTCCCAGTCCGACCCGCGCACGCTGAACTCCACCGGGAAGCCGCGCTGCGCGGTGAAGCCCGCCTGCGACAGGTCCTGCACCACCGCGCGCAGCCCCGGGTAGCCGTTCAGCTCCTTGCGCAGCACCTGCGCGAACTCCGCCTGCGTCATGCGCTGCTCCGGCGGCACCAGCGTCAGGCTCATGAAGCCGGAGTTCACGGAGGAGCCGCCGCCGCCTACCACCGCGAACACGCGCGTCACCTCCGGACGGCTGGCGACGAACGCCTCCGCGCGCTTGAAGAGGCGGTTGGTCTCATCGATGCTGCTGCCCACCGCCGTCTGCAGGCGCACGGACATGCGGCCCTGGTCCTGCGACGGGACGAACTCGCCCGGCAGCGCCTTGAACGCGAACGCGCTCAGGATGAGCAGGGCCACCGCGGCCAGCAGCACGCGCCAGGGCCGCACCAGCCCCCAGCCCAGCGCCCGCGCGTACAGCGCCTCCAGCCTGGCGAAGGCCTTGTCCACCACCACGCCCACCCGGCCGCGGTGCTCGCGCGAAGTCTTGAGCAGCTGCGCGCACCGGGCGGGCGCCAGGGTGATGGCCTCCACGTAGGACAGGAGCACCGCCACGCACAGCGTGACGCCGAACTGGAGGAAGAACCGGCCGATGATGCCCTTCATGAAGACGACGGGCAGGAAGATGGCCACGACGGCCAGCGTCGCCGCCAGGGCCGCGAAGGTGATCTCCGCCGTGCCCTCGCGCGCGGCGCGCACCCGGTCCTTCCCCTCCTCCGCGTGCCGGAAGATGTTCTCCAGCACCATGATGGCGTCGTCCACCACGATGCCTACCGCCAGGGCCAACCCCAGCAGCGTGAACGTGTTGAGCGTGAAGCCCAGGAAGTAGATGACCGCCACCGTGCCCAACAGCGACATGGGGATGGCGAGCACGACGTTGAGCGTGCTGGAGAGCGACCCCAGGAACACCCAGCACACGAACGCGGTGAGGATGCACGCGAGCAGCAGCTCGAACTCGATCTCGTGCACGCTCTCCTCAATGAACTGCGTCGAGTCGAAGCTGATGCTCGCGCTCATGCCCTCCGGCAGCTCCTTCTGGAGCTCCGCCATCTGCTGGCGCACCTGCTGGGCCACCGCCACCGCGTTCGCGCCGCGCTGCTTCTTGATGCCCATGGCCTGCGCGGGCTCGCCATTCACCCGCGCCATGCGGCGCTCGTCCTCGAAGCCGTCCTCCACGAGGGCCACGTCGCGCAGGTACACCGGGCGGCCGCCCTCCTCGCGCACCACCACGTTCGCCAGCGTCGCCAGGTCCAGCGCCTCGCCCATGAAGCGCACGTTCACCTCGCGCCCCTGGGTCTCGATGCGGCCGGCGGGCAGCTCCACGTGCTCGCGCTGGAGCGCGGCGATGACGTCCGTGACCGTGAGCGCGTGCGCGTCCAGCTTCCGCGCGTCCACCCAGATGCGCACGTTGCGCTCCAGCAGGCCGCCCAGGATGACCTCGCCCACGCCGGGCACCGTCTGCAGGCGCTCCTTCACGCGGTAGCGCGCGAAGTCGCTCACCACCTGCTGGGAGAAGGGCCCGGACACGCCCAGCCACATGATGGGCTGGTCCTCCGGGTTGGACTTGGAGACGATGGGCGGGTCGATGTCCTGCGGCAGCCGGCGCTGGGCCTGGCTCACCTTGGTCTGCACGTCCTGCAGCGCCAGGTCCACGTTGCGCGACAGGTCCAGCTCCACCGTGATGTTGGCGCTGCCCTGGCGCGCGGAGGACGTGATGCTCTTGACGCCCTCCACCTGCGTGACGGCCTCCTCGATGAACTCGACGACGTCCGACTCCACCGCCTCCGGGTTGGCGCCCTCCCACGACACGGAGATGTTGATGGTGGGGAAGTCCACGTCCGGGAACTGGCTGATGCCGATGCGCTGGGCCGCCACCAGCCCGAAGATGATGGTCGCCGCCATGATCATCCAGGCGAACACCGGCTTCTTGATGCAGACGTCGGTGATGCTCATGGGCGGCCCTCCGCGCCCGCGCCGCCGCGGCCCCCGGTCGCGGGCTGCTCGCCCACCACCTTCGGCTTCGGGCGCTCCTCTTCCACGCGCACGGCCACACCGTCGCGCAGGGCCTCCGCGCCGCGCACCACCAGCGTCTCACCGGCCTTCAGCCCCTCCTTCACCTCCACCTTCCCGTCCGGCGTGCGCAGCCCCAGCTCCAGGATGCGCTCGCGCGCCTTGCTGTCCTCCACCACGAACGCCAGGAAGCCGCGCTCGCTGGGGCGGATGGCCGTCTGCGGAATCACCGGGCTGTCCCCGCGCGACTCCACCGGCACGCTCACCGTGGCGAAGGCGCCCGGGCGCAGCTTGCGCGCGTCCTCGCCCGTCACCTCCGCGGTCACCGCCACCATGCGGCTCTGCGCGTCCGCGCTCGCGGACACGTAGGTGATGTTCGCCTCGTACGTGCCCCCTTCCGAGCGCACCGTGAAGCGCGCGGGCATCCCCGGGGTGATGCGCGCCACGTCCGCCGCGGGCACGTTGAAGCGCAACAAGAGCGGCTCCCGGCGCAGGAGCGTGGCCAGCACCACGCCCGGCTGCACGTACTGGCCCGTCTGCACCGTGCGCGTCTGGAGGACGCCGTCCATGGGGGCGCGCACGTACGCGTCGCGCTGGTTGAGCCGCGCCTGATCCAGCACCGCCTTCGCGGCCGCCACGTCCGCCTGCGCGGTGGCGGCGCGGGCCTGGTACGTCTCCAGCTGTTCGGCGGGCAGCAGGCCCGGGCTCTGCGCGTTGACCTCCGCGCGGCGCTCGGCGCCGGCCTTCGCCTCCACCAGCGCGGCCTGGGCCTTCTGCAGCGCGGCCTCCGCGGCGCGCACGGCGATGGCGTAGCGCGCGGGTTCGATCTCCGCGAGCGTGTCGCCCTTCTTCACCACCTGGCCCTCGGAGAAGGTCACGCGCTCCAGGGCGCCCGGCACGCGCGCGGTGATCTGCACGCTCTCGAAGGCCTCCACCGCGCCCACGGCGTTGACCGCGTACTCCACGTCGCGCGCCTCCACGGCCGCGACCTCCACCGGGAACTGGGTGGGCCCCCGGCCCGCGCCCTTGCCGCCCTGCGCGGGCGCGTCCTTCTTGCAGCCAGGGGCCAGGGCCAGCATGGCCAGCGACAGGGCCAGCGCTCCAGTGCGTTGCATTGCCTTCACGGTTCCTTCCCCAGGGGATTGAGTCCGACCGCGGCCCGCAGCCCCAGCAGGGCCACGCCCAGTCCATAGCGGTTGCGCGCCAGCGCGACCTCCGCCTCGAAGAGGCTGAGCGACGCGTCCGCCACGGTGAGCGCGGTGGACAGGCCCTGGCGGTAGAGGATGCCTGTCTCCGTGGCGTTCTTGCGCGCCGCCTTCGCGGCCTGCTCGCTCTGCGCGAGCGCGGCCCGGGCCGTCTCCAGGTTGACCCGCGCCTGCTCGATGTCCACCGGCACGCGTCGCGTGGCGGCCTGCGTGTTCAGCTCCGCGGCGTTGGCGATGGCCACGCGCTCGTCGCGATCCGCGTAGCGGGCGCCGCCGTCGAAGAGGGTCCAGGTGAGGTCCACCGCGAGGAAACCGTCGCCGACGTTGCCGTTGAGGCCCGCCTCGTTGGTGAGGCGGTACTGGGCGCTCGCCCCCAGGGACGGCAGCAGCCGCGCCAGGGGCTCCTTCGCGCTCTCCCGCAGCGAGCGCACGCGCAGCCGCGCGGAGAGGATGTCCGGACGGCGGTCCGTGGCCCCCTGCGTGAGCAGCTCCAGGGCCGGCGCGGGGCGCACGGCGTCCGCGAGCAGCGGCTCCGGCGGAGCGAGCGCTCCCTGCACCCGCTCCACCAGGAGGTAGCCCAGCTCCAGGCGGCTCGTCTCCGCGTCGCCCAGGGCCGCGGCGAGGTTGGACTCGGCGGTGGCCACCTCCAGCTCCGCGCGGGTGACGTCGTTGGTGCTGGCGAGCCCCGCGTTGGCGCGGGCCTGGGCGTCCGTCAGGCTCTGCTTCGCGTAGGCCAGCCGCTGCTCGGCGGCCTGGTACACCTGCTGGTTGGCCAGGGTGACGAGGAAGGCGTTGGCGGCGCTGAAGGCCACCTGGCGGCGCGTCTCCAGGGCGTCCAGCTTGGAGGCCTCGCTCTCCAGCTTCGCGGCCTTGTAGAGCGGGAAGCCGCGCGCGTCGAAGAGCGTGAGCCGGCCGGAGAAGACGGCGCCCAGCGCGTTGTACTTCTGGAGCACGATGGTCTGTCCGCCGACCTCGCGCGTGGACTCGCGCAGGCGGCGCGTGTAGGTGCCGGTGGCCGCGAGGGTGGGCAGGAAGAAGGCGCGGGCGCGGGCGACGCGGGCCTGGGCGGCCTCAGCCGTCTGTCCCGCGGCGAGCACGGCCTCGTTCTTGCGCGAGGCGAGCTCCACGGCGCGTTCCAGCGTCAGCGGAGCGGCGCCGGAGTCCTGCTCCGGAGGCCTGGGGAAGTCGCTGGCGGGGGACGTGGCGGAGGGCGCCGGGGACGCGGGCGGAGGCGTCGTCTGGGCGAGCGCGTCCGGGGCCAGCGCGCAGAGGCAGGCACCCAGGGGCGCGGCGAGGAGGGCACGGCGGACGGTGGGCATATGACGGGCGGTGGAGCGGGCCAGTGTTGAAAGGTCAGCGGCCCCTATACACGGAAGCCATCATCGCGGGGGGATGAGCGGGGCGTGGCTGGACGATGCCTCGCGGGGCGGACTAAGGGTCGGGAAGAAGACTCTCGGGTTGAAATGCCGACGGTGGCGCCGACCGTCCCACTCCGGGTGTGGGACGCGCCCCAGAATGCGTGTCCCATGCGTTTATTCCTGCTCGCCGTGCTCGTGGGTGTCCTCGCGGGATGCTCCAAGGGAGATGGCCTCAAGTCCGCCGCTCTGAAGGTGCAGGTTCATTACGAAGGATTTCGGCCGGGGTGCGTGACGCTGAGGGTCACGGATCAGTCGGACCCTTCCCGGCAGGTCACGACGGACGTGAACGTGCCCGCCGGTCCGCCTCCGGGCACGCTGTCCGTGGCGGTGTTCCGGCAAGCCGGCTGGAGCAACGACGTGAAGCTCCTGGCCACGGCGCGGGAGCAGTCGTGCGACGGCGCCCAGGTGGCCACGGCGCAGACCGACGCGAGCCTCGCGAAGGACGGCATCACGCCGGTGGACCTGTCCCTGAGCGCCACGGACTCCGATGGGGACGGGTTCGTGCGCACGGAGGACCAGGGCACGGACTGCAACGACCGGGATGCGAACCAGAAGGGCCCCACGCCCTGGTACACGGACGCGGACGGCGACAACTACGGCAACCGTAACCTGGATCCGCTGCCAGCGGCCTGTATGGGACCTCCGCTGAGCGCGTCCCGGACGGGTGACTGCGACGACACCAACCGGAGCATCAACCCAGGGGTCATGGAGTCCCGCTGCGACACCCGGGACGACAACCGCAACGACGCGACGGACGAGGGGTTCAACCTGGGCGGGGCCTGCCTCAACGACTTCCAGTGCGAGGGCGGCAACCGCTGCAACTTGATGGACGCTGGCGTCGAGTGCTTCAGCACCGTCACTCCCACGGCCTACTTCTTCGATGAGGACGGCGATGGAAAGGCGGGCATGGATGGAGGCGTGAAGTGCGGCACCCCGCCTCCCGGCACGGTCGCGGAGTTCTCTGACTGCGACGAGAGCTCCCCCTTCGTGAATGCGGGACGGGAAGAGGCCTGCGACCGGCTGGACAACAATTGCGTGGGTGGCGTGGATGAGGGGAGCATTTGTGGCCAGAACGACCTGAACTGGCAGGGTTCTGGGGGGATTCCGACGGACCCGTCCTGGAGGGCCATCGCCGTCGGACAGAATCTGGCCTGGCTCGCGGGCAGCGCAGGGACCCTGAATTCCGACAACCTGCTGAAGGTCGAGCCCAATGGGAATCTGACGCTGTCCACCTGCACCGGGACCTGGAATGCCGCATGGGTCAGCGACTCGGGACAGCTGTTTCTTGCAGGGAACGGGGGAAGACTGGCCAGCAAGCTGCCTGCGCAGCCCGACTGCACCCCGGCCACCACTCCCGACAGCATCGAGCCCCTCAATGGACTCGTGGGCTTCAACGCGGCAGGTGCCACTCCGCTGACGCTCTACGGCGTCGCGAGCAATGGCCTCATCTTCCGCTGGATGCCTCCCGCCGATCCCGTCAAGGTTGACGGCCTGTTCATCAACCTCCGCGCGGTGCACGCGGCCGAAAAGCCCGAGACGATGTTGGCAGTGGGCGCGAACGACCCTCCACCCAACCCTCCCAGGGCACGCGTCGCACGCTTCAATCCAGCGGATGGAGGCTGGACGGAGGAGGCGCTTCCCGCAGGCCTCCCGGACGGCTATCTGCGCGGAGTGTATGTGGTGAGCGCGAACTACGCTTACGCAGTGGGCGACAAGGGCGTCATCCTTGAGAGGAATCACGGCTCCTGGCGGAGGCTCCTCTCGCCTGCACTGGAGCCGGACCTCACCGACGTGGTGGCCTTCGGGCAGAAGGCCATCTACGTGACGACCGCGACGGGCACCCTCCAGTTTTTCGATGGCACGAAGTGGACGATTGTCTATTCGAGTCCGAACGCGAAGAACATGCGTGTCCTCGATGCGACGTCGCCCACGCAAATCGGGGCGTCGGGCGACTTCGGCGTGTACCAGTTCTTCCGCTGGCCCAAGCCCTAGTCATGGACCTGCGCGCCGAAGCCCTGGGCATCCGCTACGGCGCACGGACGGTGCTGGAGCCCACGGACTGCCACGTCCCGCCCGGCACGCAGGCGCTGGTGCTGGGGCGTTCAGGGGCGGGCAAGACGACGCTCCTGAAGGCCTTCGCGGGGCTGCTGCTCCCCTCCTCCGGCCGGGTGACATGGGACGGGCAGGACGTCGCCCGGCTCTCGGCGCCGGAGCGCGCGGACGGCAGGCGTCGTTCGGCTTCGTGTTCCAGACGGACGCGCTCTTCGACTCGCTGACGGTGCGGCAGAACGTGATGCAGCCGCTGCTGCGCCGGCGCGTGCCGGAGGCGGAGGCCCGCGAGCGCACGGACGCGGTGCTGCGCTCGGTGGGACTGTCGGACGCGGCGGACACGCTGCCCGAGCGGCTGTCCGGCGGCATGAAGAAGCGCGCGGGGCTGGCGAGGGCGCTGGCGGCGAGGCCGGCGGTGCTGCTGGCGGATGATCCGTTCGCGGGCCTGGATCCGGGCACGGCGCGGCAGGTGGCGAGGGTGCTGCTGGAGGTCGCCGGCAAGGGGACGCTGCTGGTGGCGGCGCCGGAAGCGCCGGTGGACCTCCCCCTGCCCCGCTGGCTGTACCTGCGAGGCGGCCGACTGGTGCACGATGGGGCCCCGGCGCCGGAACTGGAGCGCGCGCCGGACGAGGCCCTCGCATGACCCTGCCGTGTCATCCCCCGTGAGCACCACCGCCCTGGCCTGGCTGGGACGCTCGGCGATGCGGGCGGTGGGCGGCGTGGGCGCGCTGGCCCTGGTCGCGGGCCGCACGGCCTGGGGCCTGCGCAG
>NZ_JBKGHJ010000343.1:0-9646 GCF_046520365.1 Corallococcus sp. 4LFB | reverse complement strand
CGCGGCCCAGCGCCTTCGCGCACGCGGCGCGGGTGGCCCAGAACAGGTCCGCGTCCTTCAGCGCGCGGCCCAGCGCCTCCACCGACCTCAAGCCCCCGTCCTTCCCCAGCGCGTGCGCGGCCTCCGTGCGCGCGCGGGCCTCCGGCGCCTTCGCCAGCTCCTCGCGCCACAGCCCCACGGCCTTGTCCACGTCCAGCGTGCCCAGCACGTCGCGGCGCGGATCCACGCGCACCTGCGTGGGCGCGGCGGGGCAGGGCAGGTGGAAGCGGTGCTCCGCGTCCGTGAGCTCCAGCCGGTGGCGCGTGTCCTCGCCGTTCACGGTGACGGCCACCTCCAGCGGGAGGCGGAACACGGGCGTGCCCGAGTCCGTGGCTTGCGTCTGGCGCACGCTGATGCGCAGGCGCGCGTCGTCCGCCTCGTAGCGGACCTCCACCTTCAGCTCCGGGTGGCCGGGGGAGAAGACGTACTGGTCGAAGACGGGGTCCAGGTTGTGGCCGGTGGCCTGCTCGAAGGCGCGCGCCAGGTCCACCGTCTCCACCACGCCGTGGCGGTGGGCCGCGACGTAGTGGCGCAGGGCGCGCACGAAGAGGTCATCCCCCACGCGGCGGCGCAGCTCGTGGAGCACCAGCCCGCCCTTCTCGTAGAGGTGGCGGTCGAACAGGTCCATGGGCGCCTGGAACTTCCGGGCGACGATGGGGCGCGCGTAGCGCTCGCGCGTCTCGGACAGGTACGCCTCCAGGTCGAGCGCGCGGTGGTGGTCGGCCTCGTCCCGGCTGTCCCCGTGCTCCTTCCAGAGGACCTCGAAGTAGGTGGCGAAGCCCTCGTTGAGCCAGCCGTGGGGCCAGTCGCGGCAGGTGAGCAGGTCGCCGAACCACTGGTGCGCCAGCTCGTGGGAGATGAGCGGCTCGGCGTTGTAGTCCAGGTGGGCCCGCGCGTCGTGCAGCACCGTGTCCACCAGCGTGGTGGCGGTGGTGTGCTCCATGCCGCCCAGGATGAACTCCGTGACGAACACCTGCGCGTAGACGCTCCACGGGTAGGGCTCGCCGGTGAGGGACTCGTACGCGGCAATCATCCGCGGCGTGCGCGCCACGCACCGGAGCGCGTCCTCGCGGCGGCCCCTGGGGAACAGGTAGCGCAGCGGCGTGGTGCCGGCGGTGTCGGTGGCCTCGTCGAACTCGCCCACCACCAGCGTGACGAGGTAGGGCGCGTGCGGCTGCGCCATGCGGTGGTGCTGGGTGCGGCGCTCGCCGGTGGTGACGTCGCTGACGAGCACGCCGTTGGACAGCGACGTCATGTTCGCCGGGAAGGTGGCGATGACCTCCGACGTGGCCTTCTGCGCGGGCGTGTCCAGGCAGGGGAACCAGCACCGCGCGTCGATGTCCTGCCCCTGCGTCCACGCCTGGAGCGGACGGTCGGGGTAGCCCGCGTCGGGCCCCAGAAGTAGAGGCCGCGGCGGGGACGGGCGCGGTAGGTGAGCGCGATGTCGCACGCCTGGCCCGCGTCGAGCGCGCGAGGCAGCTCCACGCGCACGTGGGCGCCGGAGTTGGAGAAGGCGGCGGAGCGGCCGTCCACGCGCGCGTCGGTGACGTCCAGGTCCACGGCGTCGAAGGTGACGGTGGACACGGTGCGCACGGCGCTCACGCGGGTGGTGCACGTGCCGGCCAGGGTGTGCTGGGCGAAGTCCAGGTCCAGCTCGATGCGCACGTGCTCGGCGCGCACGGGGCGGGGCGCGGCGTAGTGCTCGGTGGCGCCGGGGAGGCTGAACGGATGCGGGTCGGAGGACCCGGCGGCGGCGGGGGCGTGGCGGTGGCAGCAGCGCATAGGAGGGGGTGACTCTTTCGCAAGCCCGCCCCCGGGTCGAGCCGCTTTGAACCGCGCCTTGCCGGAAATCCAGGAACCGGACCCGGCGGGTTGGGAGGGGAACGGATGGGGGGCCGGGGCCTGAAGGCCCTAAGATGGGAGGACCGTGCAGGCCGTTCTCTACTTCTCCGACAAGCAGGTCCGCGAGAAGCTCTTCGCGTTCGTGGACGCGGCGCAGGGGCTGATGCTGGTGGCGGGGGTGCGCCACGGCGCGGCGATGACGCGTCCGCCGCAGGCGCGTGAGCCCTTCGCGGCGCTGGAGGACGTGTTCGGGCACGTGCTGTCGCAGGTCATCGTGGCGGACGAGGGCACCCCGGAGGGCATGTGGCGCGATCCGCTGGGGGACCTGGGCGACCGGCTCTACCCGGAGGACAAGAAGCGCGCCTACGCGGCGGCCACGGGCTACGTGCTGCTGGAGGGTGGCCGGCCGCGCGCGGTGGTGCGCAAGCACGCCAGCCCCACGGAGGACCTGTGGTTCCTCCAGGAGGCCCTGAGCCGCCTCTCCCCGGCCATCCCCGCGCCGGACCCGGCGAAGCGCCCGGGCCACCGCCGCCCGGAGCCCGCGCCGAAGGCCCCGCCACGCTACGGCCCCGCGAGCGATGAAGCCACACCCCCGCGCGGTCGTCGTGCCGTGAGCCCGCCGCCCGCCGTGCCTGATGCGAAGGACCCGTGGACGGTGCTGGGCATCGAGCGGGGCACGCCAAAGGACGAGGCGCGCAAGGCGTTCCGGACGCTCATCGCGCAATACCACCCGGACAAGGTGGCGCACCTGGCGCCGGAGTTCCACGCGCTCGCCGAGCGCCGTACGCGTGAAATCCTGGACGCGTGGGAGGCCCTGGAGCGCGACGAGGAATGAGTCGGGCGCGTCAGTGCACCGTGCGGCGCGGCTTCGTTCGCGCGGGGCGCTTCAGCCGGGCCTCCAGGTAGTCCTTCAGCACCACGGCGTTGTTGTGCTCGGTGTCGCGGGCACCGTAGAGCAGGGTGACGCGGCCCTGGCGCGCGGCCTCGAGCAGCGGCTCCCACGCGTCGTGGTGCGCGTCCAGCTCGCGGGTGTAACGGCGCCGGAACTCGTCCCAGCGCGCCACGTCGTGGGCGAACCACCGCCGCAGCTCCGTGCTGGGGCCCACCTCGCGGGGCCAGCCGTCCAGGTGGAGGTCCGCCTTCTTGAGCCCCCGCGGCCACAGCCGGTCCACCAGGAAGCGGGTCCCCGCCCGGGGAGCCGGGCCGCCCTCGTCATAGACGCGCTGGAGTCGAATCATCGTCGCGAGCCTCCGAAAGGACACGCTGCCCACGCGAGGCGCGCGCGGGGAGCACCCGGCGGGGACGCGGCGGCCTGCTTCTCAGGTCACCAGCACCGGCGCCGGGGCCTCCAGCCGGAAGCGCGCGATGAGCGGCACGTGGTCGGACAGGCCATGGAAGCGGCTGTTCAGGTCTCCGAAGGGCCGCGTCTCATCCGCGTCCAGCCAGCTCACGCCGCCACCGGAGAACAGGTGGTCCAGGTGCATGCGCATGTGCATGAAGCCCGCGGTGGGGAACCCGCGGGCCAGGGCCGGGTTGATCTGCCCCACCGCAGCCTGCGCGCACGTCAGGTGCGCATCCGCCGTGAGATAGCGGTACACCGGCGACGACGGCGGCGAGTTGAAGTCCCCGCACACCACGAACGGCTCGTCCTTCGCGTGCAGCCCGATGAAGCCCGTGAGCTTCTTCGCCTCGTGCAGCTGGTTCACGCCGCAGCCCATCTTGTCGCGCGTGGCCCAGAACTCGCGGGCGAACGGCGTGGGCAGGCTCAGGTGCGTGTTGAAGATGTGGAACGCGCGCTGGTCGCCACGGCGGATGACGCGCATGTGCGCGCAGATGCGGCTCTGCTTGCGCTCCTTGAGGCCCTGCACGTGGTGGTGCGTGATGTGCTCCGGCGCCTCCACGTTGTGCCGGTCCACCTGGAGCGTGCGCGTGTTGACGAGCATCGCCAGCCCCGTCGTGTACAGCGACACCTCGCCCACCTTGTAGTGGTGCGCGCGGAAGTAGAACGCCTCGTAGGGCATCTCCCTCCCCTGGAGGGCGAACGTCTCCTCCACGCGCGCCATGAAGGCCTCCAGCTGCGTCTCCCCCGGGCGGACCTGCCGGTGCGCGATGTTGCTGCGCAGCGACATCGTCTCCACCTCCTGCAAGCACACGACGTCCGGCAGCGGATCCAGCGTGGCCAGGGCGGCGGCCACCCGGCGCTTGGGCCCCACGGTGCTCGCGAGCCCCCGGAGCATGTGTCCGAAGTAGCGGACGTTGTACGTGACGATGCGTAGCGGTGACGGCTCCATTGCGGCTCGCTACCTCCCCAGGCTCGCGGCGAAAAATGGGAAGCCCCGGGACGAACGTCCAGGCCTCCCCCCTCTCTTCACGATGGGATGCGCCCCCGCCATCCGCGATGTGCCGACAAGCGGACGAAGCCCCCGCCCGCCCGCCTGCTCACGGAGCGGGCTTCAGCCGCACCATCGTGTCCAGCAGGTGTTCTAGCGCGCGGTCCGGGTCGTCGCACAGGCCCGCGTGCACCGGGCCCGTCTGGAGCATGGTGCTCCGGGGCGCCACCAGCCAGTGCCAGCGCTCCTTCTGCGGCAGCCGCCCGATGGGGCCCGCGTCCCTGCCGCCCACGCACACGCGGCGGAAGCTCTCCAGGTGGCCGCTCAAGAGCTCCACGTCCGCGTCCGGCGACAGCGCCTTCAGCCGCGCCACGTCCAGCTCCACGCGCGCGCCCAGGTAGCGGTGCTGCACGCAGAAGAGGACGACGCCCACGTTGATGAACTCCTCGCGCTCCACGCGGGGCACCAGCCGGATGATGGCGTAGTCAAACGAGCTGGGCGTGGGCACGCGTCGCCTCCTCGATGAACCCCGGCGCCGCTTCCAGCCTGCGCAGCAGCCACGTCACGTACGCCGCGCGGTGCTCCGCCGTGGACGCGAACGCGGGCTCCTGGCCCAGCCACGCCTCCGGAATCGCCCCCACGATGCGCTCCACCACCTCACGCGTCACCCGCTCCTTGAGCAGGTCCCCGGCCTCCGCCAGCCCGTGCGCCCACGGCAGGAGCACGTGGTCCTTGATGGGCGCGAAGCGCGTCTGGCTGCGCTCCTCCCACCCGTCCCAGGAGTGGTGGAAGTACAGCGCCGCCCCGTGGTCGATGAGCCAGAGGTTGCGGTGCCACACCAGGAGGTTGGGGTTCTTCGGCGTGCGGTCCACGTTCGTCACGAACGCGTCGAACGCCACGATGGCGGACGCCACCTGCGTCTCCGGCACCGGCACCGCCAGCGGGTCGAACGTCACCGAGCGCGGCAGGTAGTCCAGCGCCAGGTTCAACCCCGCGCTCGACTTGAGCAGCTCGCGGATTTCACTGTCCGGCTCGTTGCGGCCCAGCGACACGTCCAGCTCCACGAACACCAGCTCCGGCACCCGCAGGCCCAGCACGCGCGCCAGCTCCCCCGCCAACAGCTCCGCGATGAGCGCCTTGGCGCCCTGACCCGCCCCACGGAACTTCACGACATAGAGCCCCGCGTCGTTCGCCTCCACGATGGCGGGCAGCGAGCCCCCCTCGCGCAAGGGCGTCACGTAGCGCGTGGCGGTGACCGTCCTGAGCATCCCTCGTCCTCGACAGTTCCCGGGCACTCCGGGGGTGGCGGCTCTACCACGGCCCTGCCCGCCGGGGGAAACACCCCGCACCCCGCCCGGCTTCCCGCGCCGCTCCAATTCAGTTGCGCGCAATTCAATTGCACACTACATATTCCCCATGTCGACGGATGACCTCCTCCGGTTGGACCTGCAGCTGTGCTTCCCGCTCTACGCGGCGTCGCGCGCGATGGTGCAGGCCTACACGCCGCTGCTGGCGAAGCTGGGGCTCACGTATCCGCAGTACCTGGTGATGCTGGTGCTGTGGGAGACGGACGGGGTCACGGTGAAGGAGCTGGGGGAGAGGCTGTACCTGGACTCGGGGACGCTCACGCCGCTGCTCAAGCGGCTGGAGGCGCAGGGCTTCGTGCGCCGCGAGCGCTCCACGCAGGACGCGCGGTCGGTGACGGTGTCGCTCACCGCGCAGGGCAAGGGGCTGCGCCGCAAGGCCGCGGCCATCCCGGAGGCCATCGTCTGCCGCACGGGTCTGACGCTGGAGGAGCTGTCGCGGCTGCGCCGGGACATCCAGCGGCTGTTCGAGAAGGTTTCTTCACGCAGCGCTTGAGACACGCAGCATCCACTCACGAAGGAGCAACACCATGGCCCCGGTCCAGATCTCGCCGCTCTACTCCACCACCGCCATTACGCACGGCGGCCGCAACGGCCGGCTGCTGCTGCCGGAGAGCCCGCTGGACGGCCTGGAGCTGGCCATGCCGAAGCCGCTGGGCGGCTCCGGCAAGACGACGACCACCAACCCCGAGCAGCTCTTCGCCGCGGGCTTCTCCTCCTGCTTCGAGAGTGCGCTGCGCCTGGTCGCGGGCAAGGCCGGCAAGAAGCTGGATGAGAAGGCCGGCGTGAAGGCCACCGTCACCATCGGCAAGACGCCGGAGGGCGGCTTCGGCCTGGCGGTGGAGCTCACGGGCATCCTCCCGGGCGTCCCCCGCGAGGAGGCGCAGCAGCTGATGGAGGCGGCCCACCAGGTGTGCCCGTACTCCAACGCCACGCGCGGCAACATCGAGGTGAAGGTCTCCGTCGCGGAGTAGTCCTTCACGGACCCGGGCTCTCCTCCGCTGGGAGGGCTCGCGGTTCGGCCGGCAGGAGCGCCAGCAGGTTGTTCTGGATGTTCTGGCAGATGGTGTCGAGCGGCAGGTCGTTGTCGTCCGTGCCGAAGGGGTCTTCAATCTCGACGCCGATCTCCTCGATGCCGAAGAAGACGTACGCCACCACGAAGGTGGCCGCCACTGTCACCCAGCCAAAGGTGTCCACCAGCGCGAAGGGCAGGGTGAAGCAGTAGAGGATGAGCGCGCGCCGCAGGTGCACCATGTACGCGAAGGGCATGGGCGTGCGGTGGATGCGCTCACAACCCCCCAGGTAGTCGATGAGCAACTGGACGTTCTGGTCCAGCTGCATCTGGACGTACTCCGGATACAGCCCCTGGCGGCGGCCTTCATCCAGCACGGCGGTCATCCGGCGGGCCACGGCGAGCGGCACGTGCTGGGCCTTGAGCACGCCGGCCACCTCCCCTGGGGGCAGGGTGTCCGTGTGGGGGCCGACATGCCGCTGCTGGCCGCGCAGCCACGCGGCGGTGGCGAAGGGGAACGCGGCCGTCCAGCGCACCAGCGGGGCGTAGAGCGGCGTCCTGCCCAGGAACACCTCCGACGCGCGGGCCAGGTTGCGCGTCTCGTTGACGATGCCGCCCCACAGCTTGCGGCCCTCCCAGAAGCGGTCATAGGAGGCGTTGGTGCGGAACACGAGCAGGAGGCTCAGCGAGATGCCCGCCAGCGTGTGCACCGTCGGCGGCACGCCCACGCTGCGCACGTGCTGGGAGAAGCCCGCCACGGCCGCGGCCCAGACGACGCACAGCAACACGCGACCGACGATCTCCTTCACCATCGAACCGCGTAGGTAGTGGAAGTAGCTCCACCAGCGATGCGGGTCATACTCAACCATGTGGGGTCCATCCTCCGGGTCGGGGGCGCGCATGCTAACCGCACCGCGACGCGTCGCGAGCGGCGCTTTGCGAGATTGCGGATGCCTGGCGTCTCGGGTGATGGCCGGGCGTCGGGGGCATCGGCTAAGGAGGAGGACGGTCCGCTCATTCTCCTCATGGAGGAGTCCCCATGCGCCGTCACCTCACGCCCCTGCTGATGTTCCTCGCCGCCAGCGCGGGCGGTTGCAGCTTCATGCGTACGGACGTGCTCCTGGACACGCTCAACACCCCGGACGCGTCGCCGCCCAAGGACATGCCGTCCCGGGTGCCGGCGGTGGAGCGCGTGGCGGGGATGACGCGCGCGCAGCTGACGGACTCCTACGTGGACCCGGCGCGCGCGGGCGCGTGGATGGAGGCGCTGGGCGCGGCTCCGGAGGCCGTGCTGGACATGACGGCGTGCCTGGTCCAGCACGCGGGCAACGACACGGCGTCCTGCTATGAGAACGCCGAGCGCACGGGCTACGTGGACCGGACGGTGAAGGCGTCCGCGTGGGGCGTGCCGCAGCCGGTGCAGTCCCTCTCCGTGGCGTCGCCGGCCGTGGAGGAGGTGGACGCGCAGCGCTTCCTCGCGAACACGCTGGGCATTGGCCCGTCGCTGGCGGCGCTGCAGCAGTCGCTGGAGGTGCCGCTGACGCGCGAGGTGCTCGCGCAGGGCATCCAGAAGGGCGCGGCGTCCGCGGCCGCGTACGTGCGGGCGCGCTCGTGGCGCCGGGACCTCCAGCGGCCCAGCAACGCGGTGGTGCTGAGCGGCGGCGGGGCCAACGGCGCGTTCAGCGCGGGGGCCATCTGGCGGCTGCTGGGCATCCTGGAGCAGTGCCGGGGCAAGCCCGCGCCGGAGGGCTGCGGGGACGCGCGAATCGACCTGGCGGCGGGCACGAGCACGGGCGCGCTCATCAGCACGCTGGTGGACCTGTTCCACACGCCGGGCCAGGAGGCGAACGCGCGCAAGCAGCTGCTGGGCAACTACACGTGCACGGTGGAGTCGGACCTGTACTGCGTGAACTCCACGTGGCTGTGGAACCTGGCGGAGGACACGCGGGGGCTGGTGCGGTTCGACGGCATCTATTCGAAGCTGGATCAGTTCATCCAGCCGGAGATGTTGCACAACGGCACGGAGCTGGTGTCGGTGTCGGTGGACTTCCAGACGGGCGACGTGTTCAGCGTGAGCGACCAGGACCCGGCGGACTTCAAGGCGGGCGCGTCGGACAAGCTGCGCAAGGGCGGGATGACGAACGCCATCGTGGCGTCCATCGCGGAGCCGGTGCTGTCCAACCCGGTGGGCGTGCTGCCGTCGGCGGCGGGCGACCGCACGGGGACGTACTACGACGGCGGGGTGCGCTCGGGGCTGCCGCTGCTGCAGGCGGTGCAGCGCGGGGCGGAGCGCGTGCTGGTGATTTCGACGGGGGGGGCCAACCCGTCGCCGTCGGCGGATCCGAAGAACGCGATGAGCGTGCTGATGCGCACCATCGACCTGTTCGTGGCGCAGCCGCGCGTGGGCGAGGTGCAGCAGGCGGAGCTGCTCGCGGTGACGCGCCGGCTGGGCGAGTACAACGTCTGCACGCTGCGCGGCGCGACCGAGGACTTCTGCCGCCGCAGGGGCCCGGGCTTCCAGCCGCCCTCGCTGGGGCCGGGGGCGGGGCAGTCGGTGTGGATGGCTCGGCGCGCTTCGACCAGGTGGCGACCAGCTGGCGCAGCGCGTGGATGTTCAAGCCGGAGACGGGCCTGGCGACGGCGAGCGGCTACTCCTTCACGCCGGAGGTGATGCAGCCGCTCTTCGTGGCGGGCGTGGAGTCCCTGCAGAAGCGCTGCGCGGAGGTGCTGTCCCTGTTCGGCGTGCAGGGCACGCTGGCGGCGAAGGAGTGCGCGCGCCCGCTGGTGGAGGTGGCGGACGAGGCGCGCGAGGCGCTCCCGTCCGTGGCGCAGTGCCGCGCGGACAAGCCGGAGCGCCGCACGTGTAACTGACGCTACTGCCCGCCGTCCTGGACCCACCTGCCCCAGCCCGCGAGCGCGGTGCTGTCCTCGGCCACGCGCTTGCCCTTCGGAGGGGCGCGGAAGACGGCGTCGGAGAGCGGGGTGAAGCGGGCCTCGTCCGCGAGCCCCTGGAGCGCGGCGCCCCACGGCTCCGCGGCGTAGTGGGTCACCTGCACGCG
>NZ_JBKGHJ010000342.1:0-9706 GCF_046520365.1 Corallococcus sp. 4LFB | reverse complement strand
CGCCTCCCGCGGCGCCGTGCGGCCCCTGACGTCGCGCCCCATCGACTCGCGTCCCGCCAGCCCCACGGGGCCGGGCTCCGTGAAGGCCCCCACGGTCCGCAAGCTCGGGGAGGCCCAGGTGCTGGCGCAGGACTCCGCCATCGCGACCGCCGAGTCCGCGCTGGCCCAGGTGGCCGCCAAGGTCCGCGAGGCCCGCCCCCGGGGCGTGGACATCCCCGCCGACGCCGAGTTCAACGGCGAACTGCTGCGCCGCGTCCGCGAGGCCCGCGGCCTGTCCATCCAGCAGCTCGCCGACCGCACCCGCATCTCCGTGCGTCACCTGGAGAACGTGGAGGCGGACCGCTACACCGCGCTCCCCACCACCGTGTACCTGCGCGGCATCCTCATGAACCTCGCCCGCGAGCTGGGCCTGGACCCCCTGCGCGTGTCCAAGAGCTACCTGGCGCTGTTCTCCGAGAAACCCGCCAGGTCGGGCCGTTGACCCGGCGGCGGCCCGGCACCCTCCCGTGCAACGGGAAAAGTTGACTCGCACGGGGTGGGTGCCTAAGTAGTGGCACGATGACGGAAGAGGAAAAGGTCAAGGCGATGCGACTCGCTCGCGCGATCGCCTCCGATATCTCGCTCTACAACGAGCAGAAGATCATCAAGGGCATCGAGCAGGACAACCTTTTCGAGGTCCTCAAGGAGGAACTGGAAGAGGGGCGCGCGCTCTACAAGAGCCGCGTCAGCGCGGAGATCAGCACCCAGGCGAACTTCTTCGAGCGCGCCATCAACGACATCGTCCTGCGCTCCAAGGCGCACGTGAAGTCGAAGATCTGGTAGCGCCCTCCGCCGTGGCCTCACCCGACACGCGCGAGCACCGCGCCCTCCCGGAAGCCCGGGGCGAGCGGCTGGATGCGTACCTCGCCCGCGCGTTCCCGGACCTCACCCGCTCCCGCCTCCAGGGACTCATCGCCGACGGCCACGTGCTGTCCGACGGCAAGCCCGCCAAGGCCGCGCAGCGCCTGCGCGGGGGGAGCTGCTGGCGCTCCACGTCCCCGCACCCGTCGCCGCGATTCCCCAGGCCGAAGCGCTGCCCGTGTCCGTGCTGCACGAGGACCGGGACCTCGTCGTCGTGGACAAGGCCGCCGGCATGGTGGTGCACCCGGGCGCGGGGCACGCCTCCGGCACGCTGGTCAACGCGCTGCTGCACCGCGTGAAGGACCTGGCCGGCGTGGGCGGCGAGCTGCGCCCCGGCATCGTCCACCGGCTGGACAAGGACACCACGGGCTGCCTCGTCGTCGCCAAGCACGAGCAGGCCCTGGTGGCCCTCCAGAAGGCCTTCAAGACGCGCGAGGTCCAGAAGACGTACCTGGCGCTGGTGCACGGCGTGCCGCCCGCGGAAGGGCGGATCGAGACGCTCTACGGCCGCCACCCCATCCACCGCCAGAAGTTCACCGGCAAGGTGAAGGAGGGCAAGCCCGCCATCACCCTGTTCCGCGTGCGCGAGTCCTTCGACGGCGCCGCGCTGGTGGAGGTGGACCTGCTCACCGGCCGCACGCATCAGATCCGCGTCCACCTGGCGGAGGCCGGGCACCCGCTGCTCTGCGACGCGCTCTACGGCGCCGGACGCAAGGCGAAGGGCGCGGTGGCGCAAGCGCAGGAGGCGCTGGGCCGCCAGGCGCTGCACGCGTGGCGCCTGTCCTTCGAACACCCGCGCACCCACAAGGCGCTGGACCTGGAGGCCCCCCTCCCGGAGGACTTCTCGAAGGCGCTCGACCTGCTGCGCGCGGCGAGCGTTCCCGCGGGCCCGCCCACGAAGGCGAAGCCCGCGTCGAAGAAGCCGGCGGCGAAGGCTACAGGCCGGAAACGCTGAGCTGCTGCTGACGGCGGGAGAGGACCTTGATGGGCTGGATGGCCATCACCCGCATGAAGACGGCCAGCAGCTCCGGGTCGAATTTCTGGCGCATCTCCGTCCACATCAGCATCAGCGCCACCTCCGGGCCGTACGCGTCCCGGTAGGGCCTGCGGGAGGTGAGCGCGTCGTACGCGTCGCAGATGGCGATGATCTTCGCGTACACCCCCAGGTTCGTCTTGGGGATGATCATCTGGATGTTGCCGCGCGCGTCGCGCACCGCGGTGCCGTAGTCCGTCTTGTGCTCGAACGTCGTCACCACGCGCAGCAGCGTGGAGCGGCTGAAGCCCTTCTCCATCAGGATGTTGCGCACGCTGATGAGCGGCGCGCGCGCCACCGCCGTCTTCTCGTCCGCGGTGAGCGCCCCGCGCTTGGTGGACAGCTCCTCCGGCAGCGTCGTCATGCCCGCGTCGTGGAAGAGGGCGATGTAGCCCAGGTCGCGCAGCTGCGGCTTGGTGAGGCCCAGCTCCGCGCCGAACACGATGCACATCAGCGCCACGTTCACCTGGTGGTAGACGAGGTAGTCCTCCTCGCGCTTCTGCGTCGTCATGCCCAGGAAGTGGGTGCGCTGATCGTAGGAGATGTCCACGAAGTCCTGCACCAGGCGCAGCGCCCGCGAGGAGCCGATGGGCTTCCCCGCGCGCACGGACTCCAGGTACTTCTGGAGGAAGAACACGGCACGCGCGTACACGGTCATCGCGTACTTCTTGCGGTCGACCTTCTGGTCGCCCGGCGTGTCCATGTCCTTGTTCATCTTCTCCTTGAGCTTGGAGAACTTCGCCACGCGCATGTTGAGGAGCTTGCGCCCCTGCAGGCCGTCCTCCTCCGCGGTGGAGGACTGCTCCTTGCTGAAGATCCAGACGAAGTTCTTCAGCTCCTGCGTGGTGACGGGCTTGGTCAGCGTGATGCCGCCCACGTCCTTGGCGCGCATCTCCGCCAGCAGGTAGCGCTGGTTCTCGATGGAGTTGAGGTCCACCTTCACCAGCATGCCGTTGAGGTAGTAGGAGTCCTTGACGCCCGTCAGCTCCAGCCGGCCTTCCTTGCCGATGATCTGGTTGATGATGTCCTGGAGCTGGTGCAGGGGCTTCTCGAAGACGGCGTTCTCCGGGTCGTACATCTTCACGGAGCGCACGAGCATGTAGAGGCCCGCGAGCATGGAGCGCGACAGGCTCTGGAGCTTCTCGTTGTGCTCGCGCCCGTACTCCCCCAGGTTCTCTTCCTGGGTCTGATTGATCTTCAGGTTGTCGGCCATGGTGTCAGCTCGCCTCTTCCGGAAGCGCCGAGTCCCCGAACAGGGCCTTGCGCGTCTGGTACATCGCCTTGCGTGCCGCGGTGAGGACGTCCAGGGGCTGCGTCTTGTCCTCCACCACGGCCTGCAACATCTTGTAGGACTGGATGGAGCCCGCGCCGCCCAGGCCGGTGATGGCCAGCAGCTTGTCCTCCATCACCCGCCGCTTGTTGAGCAGCGACGGCTTCACCGTGAGCAGCTGCTGCATCATGGACAGCGCGGCGGGCAGGTTGGTGGCCCCGATGGCCGCGTAGACGGCGGCCTTCTCGTCGGACGTCTTCTTGTCCCAGGCGGGGTCGCGCACCAGCCGCACCAGGTCCGTGAAGGCCCGCTCGCGGTCGAACTCCGGCAAGAGCTTCGCGGCCAGCATGCGCACCTGGGCGACGCCGTCGGTGAGCGCGTCGTGGATGATGCGCCGGGCCTCCGCCGTGCGGCCCCGCCCGATGATCTGCATGACCTCCAGCTTCACCACCAGGTTGGGGCTCTTCATCACCTGGCCGAACATCTTCACCCGCTCCGGGTGGTTGCTCTTCTCCAGGATGTAGACCATGTCGCGCACCGTCTGCGGCCGGTCCGACAGCAGGCGCGCCACGAACGGCTCCGGCAGGTCGCGCGCGAAGGTGGCCAGCACGTCGCCCAGGAGGAGGCGGTTCTCCGGCAGCTCGATGGTCTCCAGCACGCTGAGCAGCGGCAGCACCGAGTCCACGCCCAGCGCCTGCAGGTAGCGCGTCACGTCCTGCGGCTGCCGCGTGCGCGTCGTCTTCAGCGACTCGCCCAGCCGCGTGAGGCGCTGCTCCTCGCCCATCTTGTGGAGGAAGTTGTTGAGCAGGCGCCCCAGGTCCTCGCCGCCCTCGCGCTGGGAGAGCGCGCGCAGCTTGAGGACGATCTGGTTCACCGTGGCGAAGTCGTCCTGCAGCAGCAGCATGTCCAGCAGCTGCAGGAAGATCTCCTCCAGCAGCACCGCGTCATCCACGCCGCCTTCCACCACCTGGAACACCGCGCCCACCAGCTTCGGGAACAGCCGCGCGTTCTCCTCCTCGGTGATTTCGCGCTGGATGCGGGCCTTCAGGTCATCCGAGGCGTGGCGGCCACCCACGACGAGGCCGCGGATCTGCTCCACGCCGTCCAGCTTCGCGTCCAGGTCCTCCGCGGACACGCGCGCGAAGCGCAGGAAGTCATCCGAGTTCGTCTGGAGGCGGGAGTAGAGGTAGCCCACCACCTTGTCCACCTCCACCTGGACCTCGTCCTCGTTGGCTCCCTCCATGGAGAAGCCTTCCACCACCACGTACTCCACCTGCTGCATGCCCGCGCGCCACAACTGCGCGAGCACGTCGTCCGCGCCGCGCTCCGGCTCCGACAGCGCGATGAGCGTGAGCGTGACGAGCTCCTCCAGCGGCAGCCCCGGCCGGAAGATGAGCTGGCGGATGCCGTCGCGGAAGAACTTGTAGGGGAGCGGCGACTCCTCGGAGAAGAGCGCCTCGCCGTGCAGCATGAAGTTCTGCTGCTCCACCTTCAGCGAGAGCGGCCCGTACTTCTCCGTGTACGAGGAGATGGCCTCCTGCGCCTTGGAGAGGAACTCCGGGAAGCGCGCCTCGTTGTGGCGGTACATGCCAATCTGCTTGATGCCCTTGAGCAGGTGGAACGCGAACGTCTTCGCCAGCTCCACCTTCTCGCGAACCTCCGGCGACTGCTCCGGCTCCGCGTTCGCGTCCGTGACTTTCTGGGGCTGTGCCATGAAACCTGGAAGAATCCGGATGGGGCGGAAGGCCCCGCTGGGGGAACCCGCAGTGTACTCCTGTCTCCCGCCCGCTCCCAATCCGAGAAACGCCCAGAATCCAGAGGGTTGGAGTGACAACTGGGCAACACCGGGCGGACTGGCGGTGAATCCCGGGTGTGTTAGGCAGGGGGCCCCTTTTGCTTGCCGGAGTCCCCGTCCATGAAGCGACTGGCCGCGTCCGCCCTGGTCCTGGCGTCCCTCACGGGGTGCTTCCGCATGAGCGTGCGCAGTCCGGCGCCGCGCGACGGCGCACCGGAGACGCAGACGGGGGCGAGCTTCGTGGGGGGGCTGACGACGTCCAACGTGGCCGCGGCGGAGTGCCGGCATGGCCTGTCGCGGGTGGACGTGTACTGGCCGTGGTGGAGCCCGTTCGTCTACGCCTTCACCTTCGGCGTCGTGACGCCGCTGCGCGCGGAGTACGTCTGCGCGAAGGGGGCGGCGGACTCCGGCGGCGGCGACCCGGAGGTGCCGCCGTCGGTGCCCGGGCTGTGAAGCAGGCCTCCCCGCCCGGGAACGAAGCGGGGAGGGGGGCCTCGAGGCCGTCAGTGCGACGGCGGCGGGGCCTCCGCGCCGCTCTTGCCCTTGAGGGCGGAGCGGAAGAGGACCGCGGTGAGGACGGTGAAGAAGGCCAGGCCCCAGACGTTGGACCACGTCGGGTGCGCCAGCTCGCTCTCGCCCACGGCGTTGAGGAACGCGCCCACCGCGTTCTCGTGTCCGAAGAGGGCGGGCAGGTTGATGGCGCGCGTCCAGGCGCCGTCGCTGGCGATTTCGAGGAACGCGATGAGCACGCCCGCGATGGAGCCGCCCGCGATGTAGCCGGAGGACATCAGCGTGCCGGGGGAGAACTCGGACTCCGCCGCGCTGCCGCCGCGCAGCTTGTCCACGAAGTGGCGCACCATGCCGCCCACGAAGATGGGGGCGCTGCTGCTGATGGGCAGGTACACGCCCACCGCGAAGGGCAGCGAGGACACGCCGCACAGCTCCAGCATCAGCGCGATGAAGACGCCCAGCAGCACCAGGTCCCACGGCAGCCGCTGCGTGAGGATGCCGTCGATGATGAGCGCGAACAGCTGCGCCTTGGGGGCGGAGTAGCGGGTGAGCGTCTGGCCCTCGTACTCGCTGATGCGGCCGCCGATGCCCGGGTCCACCACGTACTGGATGCTGCCCTGATCATCCACGAGGTAGCGGCCGGCGGGCACGGGCGTGTCCGCGCCGCGCACGAAGCCTTCCTTGTAGACGCGGTCCGGGCCGGCGGTGACGAGCCCCGCGTCCGACAGCTTCAGCGACGGGCCGTTGGCCGGCGACAGCGTGAGGTTGGACAGCTCCTCGGCGGGGATGGGGCGCCAGCTGCGCAGCTCCAGCGCGCCGTCCGCGGGGACCATGTCCAGGCGCTCCGCCCACAGCGAGCGCTTGAGCTGCGCGGGCGTCATGCCGCGCTGGGTGAGCGCGTCCTGGGACACCGCCCAGCGGTACGTGTGCTGGGTGCGCGTGTCGGTGGACATCTCCGTCACCTGCACGCCCGGGTGTGCTTCCGGGATGACCGCGGTGGCGCCCTGGTTGAGCAGCACCAGCACCAGGCCGATGAACATGGCGCTGGTGAGCACTCCGACGAAGAGGGCGATCTGCTGCTTCCTGGGCGTGCCGCCCACGAGGAACGCCGTCTTCAGGTCCTGCGCGGTGGTGCCGCCGTTGGACGCGGCGATGCCCACGATGGCCGCCGTGGTGAGCGCCATGAAGCGGTCCGGCGACGACGTCCAGCCGAACAGCAGGTACACGAGGCAGGTGACGAGCAGCGTGGCCACCACCATGCCGGAGATGGGGTTGGACGAGGAGCCGATCTCGCCCGTGATGCGCGCGCTCACCGTCACGAAGAAGAAGCCGAAGACGACGATGAGGATGGCGGAGATGAAGTTCACGTGCAGCGGCGGCGCCAGCCAGATGGCCAGGATGAGCAGCGCGCTGCCCACCAGCACCACGGTGATGGGCAGGTCCTGGTCCGTGCGCAGCACCGTGGGCAGGGCGCCCTGCGTGCGCGACTGGCGCAGCGTCTCCACGCTGCGCTTGAAGGCGCCCACGATGGTGGGCAGGGAGCGGATGAGGCTGATGAGGCCGCCCGTCGCCACCGCGCCCGCGCCGATGTAGAGCACGTACGCGTTGCGGATCTGATCCGGCGACATGTCCCGGATGAGCATCCCGTTGTGCACGAGCAGCGGCGTGTCCATGCCGCTGCCGAAGAAGGACACCATCGGGATGAGGATGAGGTAGCTGAGCACGCCGCCCGCGAAGGTGATGGACGCGACGCGCGGCCCGATGATGTAGCCCACGCCGAGCAGCTCCGGGGACACCTCCGTGGAGAGCGTCGCGGCCTTGAGCCCCTTGATGGGCGTGCCGATGGCCTCCTTGAAGAGCTTCATCCCGGAGTAGGCGAACTTGTAGACGCCGCCGATGATGAACCCCAGGATGACCGTGCGCGCGTTGGTGCCGCCCTGCTCGCCGACGATGAGCACGTCCGCGCTGGCGGTGCCCTCCGGGTAGGTGAGCTTGCCGTGCTCCTGGACGATGAGGCCCTGGCGCAGCGGAATCATCATCAGCACGCCCAGCACGCCGCCCAGCGCGGCGGTGAGGAACGCGTGCGTGAGGCTGATGTCGTAGCCCAGGATGAGCAGCGCGGGCAGCGCCGCCGCCACGCCGAACGCGAGCGACTCGCCCGCGGAGCCCGTCGTCTGGACGATGGTGTTCTCCAGGATGCTGGAGCGCCCCAGGGCCCGGAAGATGGCGATGGAGAGCACCGCCACCGGGATGGACGCGGACACCGTGAGGCCGACCTTGATGGCCAGGTACACGGACGACGCCGCGAACACGATGCCCAGCACCGACCCGAGCACCAGGCCGCGGATCGTCAGCTCGACGGGCGACTGCTCCGGAGAGACATAGGGCTTATGCGGGGCGCCATGCGCCTCCGCGAGAGGAACGCGATCATCGACGACCGGCGGGGAACCGTGGGACAAGCAGGCACTCCTGACAGGAAATCAGGGGGCCCGTTGTAGCAGGGTCTCCGCCGGGGCGCGAAAACAGCCCTCAGCCCTGGGCGGCCAGCGTCTCCGGATCCACCTCCGCCATGAGGGCGGCCAGCTCCGACTTGAGCTTGTCCTTGGCGCGGATCTCCAGCTGGCGCGCGCGCTCGCGGGAGAAGCCGAAGTGCTCGCCCAGCTCCTTGAGCGTCATGGGGCGCTCGTTCATCACGCGCTGCTCGATGATGAAGCGCTCGCGCGGATCCAGGCGCATGAGGGCGGTGCGGACGCGGTTGTTGATGAGGCCCGCCTCCTCCTTGTCCGCGAACTCGTCGTCCTGGGGCGCCGCGGCGCTCACCACGAAGTCCACGTGGCTGTTGCCGCCGTCCTCGCCCATGGGCGCGTCCAGGGACAAATCCCGGCCGCCCATGCGCTGCTCCATCTCCCGCACTTCGCCGGGCTTCACATGGAGCTTGCGGGCAATCTCATCCACGTTCACCACGGCCTCGCCGCTGCCCAGCTTCTCCAGCTCCCGGCGCGTGCGCGCCAGACTGAAGAACAGCTTGCGCTGCGCCTGCGTGGTCCCAAGCTTCACCAGGGACCAGCTCTTCAGGATGTAGTTCTGGATGTACGCGCGGATCCACCACACCGCGTACGAGATGAGGCGGATGCCCTTGTCCGGATCGAACTTCTGCACCGCCTTCATCAGGCCGATATTCCCCTCCTGGATGAGGTCCGACATCTTGATGCCGTAGGAGCGGTACTCGTAGGAGACCTTCACCACGAAGCGCAGGTTGCTGGTCACCAGCCGGTGACCCGCGGCCAGGTCTCCCTTGATGAACCGGCGCGCCAGCTCCTGCTCCTCCTCCACCTTCAGGAGCGAGTACTGGTTGATCTCCGAGAGGTACATCGCGAGGGAGCCGGAGTTGGACGACTGCTCGGTCGAAGCCTGCATGGATGGGTTCTCCAAATCGGGCCTCCTGCCGCGGCGGAGGCGCTTGAAAGGTGCTCTAGGTTCAAGTCCTACAACTTGACGTGTCTGCCCTGAGCAACCGGGATGCCAACCAGGGTTGGATGTATTCGCGTGTGTCTCCAGGGGGTTGGAAGACGCAGACCCGCGCCTTCCGAGAACGGTCTGTAACCGTTACCCGTGGCCGAGAGGAAATCCGGGGGTCTGGGAGGGGAGAAAATGCACGTCTCACGGACCTCGGGGCTCACGTCGCCATGACGCTCGCGAATGGGGTTCGGTGAAACGCTTAATGGCGACGCGGGACGGGGGTGGAGACATTTCTCCACCTCGGCCGGGCGTTCCTGGGGAGGGCGGGCGACCGGCGACGGAAGCCAGCTTCCTCCCGGAGAGCACTTCTCTTCCGCTCAGGAGGCGCGGGCGGTAGGGCCCGCCTGTCCGGCCGGCTTCGCGGCGCGGCGGGCGGCTTCCGCGTCCAGCGCGCGGCGCAAGGTGGTGAGCAGGTGCTCGGCCTCCCCCTCGCGCAAGGCCCGGCCGCCGAAGCGGGCCTCCAGGTAGCGGCGGGTGAGAGGCGTGAGGGCCAGCGCCAGCGGGTGGCCTTCGCGCGCCAGGCGCGTGGTCAGGTCCTCCAGCGTCTCGTGTTCGAAGCGCGGCACGTGGGCGCGCTGGAGCAGCGCGTCCACCCGGTCCAGGAAGCGCGTGGCCTCCAGCGTGGGGGCGCGGCCCGTCCAGCGGGAGGACGAAGCGGCCCGCGCGCCAGACGACGAGG
>NZ_JBKGHJ010000341.1:0-9716 GCF_046520365.1 Corallococcus sp. 4LFB | reverse complement strand
GCTCGAAGGCGGGCGCGTGCTTCCCCTGCCCCGCGCCGGCCTGGAGGAAGGCCTGGAGCGAGCGGGCGCGGAAGCGGGCCCGCGGGGAGGGGTGCTCCAGCAGGCGGCGCACCTGCCGCCGGTCCGTGGCGGTGCGCACCAGGGCCAGCGTGGCCAGCTCCGCCTCCGACGAGGCCTCCTCCGGCGCGCACCACAGGAGGAACTCGATGGCCGCCTTGCGCAGCACGGGCTTGCGGCCCATGCGCCAGGTCACCTCCTTGCGCCAGGCGACCAGCCCGTCCAGGCCGGGCCGCGCGGGCGTGCGGAAGCGCGGCCACATCTCCGCGCACTCCTCCGCCAGCCACACCAGGTGCGTGAAGCCGGGCAGCGACTCCAGCTTCGCGCGAGCGCGGGCGCGCCGCTCGAAGGCCTCCGGCACGCCGCGCCGGATGGAGGCGCGGAACAGCCGCTCCTCCAGCCACAGGAGCGTGAGCGCCAGCGCGGGCTCGGCCTTGCGCATCGTGCCCTGGCAGTGGTCGAGCACGAAGCGCGCGTGGCCCAGGTCGGCGGCCGTCTCGAAGTCGCTCTGCACGAGCGCGCCCAACGCTCCGCGCAGCCCGTCCACCGGGGGCGCGTCGAAGAGCGTGAGCAGGTCGCAGAGGTTCTCCACCACCGCGGGCGGCCCGCCCACCTCCACGGTGCGCGCCAGCAGGAGCCCCGCGCGCGAGCACCAGTCCGGCTCCTTGCGCCCGTTGGGGTAGCACGCGAGGAAGCCGCGCATGCCGCCGCGGCCGTCCTCCGACGTGGCCAGCGAGAAGAGGCGCTCGCCCAGCACCTCACTCGCTTCGCGCCAGGGGATGCGCGCGGCGCGCGTGCGGATGAAGTCGGTGAGCTTGTCGCGGCCGCCGTCGCGGGTGTCGGGGAGCAGCGCGCGCAGCTGCTCCAGCAGGTCCACGGACTTCGCCCCCGCGCCCATGACGTACTTGAGGTCCACCTCCACGGTGTCCTGGAAGCGCAGCGCGCGGCCGTCGTAGGTGCAGGGCACGTCACGCACCAGCGTCGACAGCGCCTCCGGGTGGCGCTTGAGGTAGCGCGTCAGCACCGTGGACACGGTCACGGTGCTCTCGCGCTGAATCCGCTCGGCGCTCTCCGTATCGCCCGCGTCGCGGAGCGCCGTCACCGCGGCGTGCTGCCGCGCGAGCAGCTGCTTCAGCAGGCCCGGGCGCGGCTCCTCGTAGGGCCAGAGCAGCTCGTTGAGGGTGGACAGCAGGAAGAGGAGCTCCGCCGGGGTGCGCTCGCCCGGGGACAGCCGCTCCCACGCGGCGGCCTGGGCGCGGTTGCGCTCCTCCAGGGACGCGCCGCGCACCCAGCGTGCGAAGTCCTCGCGCCACTCCGCGCTCGACGCCACGGCCTCTTGTGGCGCGGTCGAGGCGACGCGCGCATGGAGGGCCTGGAGCGGCTCCGGCCAGGAGGCCTCAACCCACGGCTGCGACAGGCTCACCCGGACCTCGAAGGACTCGCCGGAGCCAGCGCCCGGGCCTCGGGGCTGGGGGCCACGGTGATGACCACCGACTTCGACGTGGGCGTACGGCTCTTCTCCGCGAAGCTGTCCACCGGCACCAGCACGTTCGCTTCCGGGAAGTAGGTCGCCGCGCACTGGCGCGGGATGTTGTACGGCACCACCAGGAACTCGCGCGCCACCCGCGTCTCTCCCTGGAAGTGGCTGGTGAGGTCCACCTTCTGCCCCGCCGTCAGGCCGCGCGCCTTCACGTCCTCCGGGTGCAGGAACACCACGCGCCGGCCCTGGCGGATGCCCCGGTAGCGGTCGTCCAGGCCATACACGGTGGTGTTGTACTGATCATGCGAGCGCAGCGTCATCATCAACAGCTGCCCGGGCTCCAGCCGGTGGCGCGGCATCGCATGCACCGTGAAGTGCGCCTTGCCGTCCTTCGTCGTGAAGCGCCCCTCTCGCGGACCGTTGGGCAGCGCGAACCCGTTGCGCTCACGCACGCGGCGGTTGAAGTCCTCGAAGCCCGGGATGCAGCGCTGGATGAGCTCGCGCACCCGGTCGTAGTCCTCCACCAGCGACAGCCACGGCACCTTCGAGCGCGCTCCCAGCACCGCCCGGGCCAGCCGGGCCACGATGACGGGCTCGCTGAGCAGGTGCTCGGACGCGGGGGCCACGGCGCCGCGCGACGCGTGCACCATCCCCATCGAGTCCTCCACCGTCACGAACTGCCGCCCCGCCGCCTGAACGTCGTGCTCCGTCCGCCCCAGGCACGGGAGGATGAGCGCGCGCTGGCCATGCACCAGGTGCGCGCGGTTGAGCTTCGTGGACACGTGCACCGTGAGCCGCGCACGCCTCAGCGCCCGCGCGGTGAACTCCGTGTCCGGCGTGGCCGACAGGAAGTTGCCGCCCATGGCGAAGAACACCTTCACGCGCCCGTCGTGCAGCGCCTGGAGCGTCCCCACCGTGTCCAGGCCCCGGTGGCGCGGCGGCGCGAAGCCGAACTCCTTCGACAGCGCGTCCATGAACTCCGGCTTCGCGTGCTCCCAGATGCCCATGGTGCGGTCGCCCTGCACGTTGCTGTGCCCGCGCACCGGGCACACGCCCGCGCCCTGCTTCCCGATGCTGCCGCGCAACAGCGTGAGGTTCACCACCTCCTGCACGTTGCCCACCGCGTTCCGGTGCTGCGTGAGCCCCATCGCCCAGCAGAAGATGGTGCGCTCGGAGCGCGCCAGGATGTCCGCCGCCGCTTCAATCTGCTCGCGCGGCACCCCGCTCTCCTCCACCACGTCGTCCCAGGACACCGTGCCCAGGTGCGCCACGTACGCGTCGAAGCCCGCCGTCCTGCCCTCGACGAAGGCCCGGTCCACCACCGTGCCCGGCGCCTTCGCCTCCCGCTCCAGCAGCGCCTTGCCCAGCCCCTGGAGCAGCGCCACGTCGCCGTTGATGCGCACCTGGAGGAACAGCTTGTTCAGCGCCGTGCCCGGGCCGAACAGGTGCAGCACCTCCTGCGGGTGCTTGAAGCGGTTGAGCCCCGTCTCCGGCAGCGGGTTGACGCTGACGATTTCACAGCCCCGGCGCGCGGCGGCCTGGAGCGCCGTCAGCATGCGCGGGTGGTTGGTGCCGGGGTTCTGCCCGATGACGAAGATGGCCTGCGCGTGGTCGAAGTCCTCCAGCGTCACCGTCCCCTTGCCAATGCCAATCGTCTCCGTGAGCCCCGTGCCGCTGGACTCGTGGCACATGTTGGAGCAGTCCGGCAGGTTGTTGGTGCCGAACTCCCGCACGAACAACTGGTAGAGGAACGCGGCCTCGTTGCTCGTGCGGCCGGACGTGTAGAAGGCCGCCTCGTCCGGCGAGCCCAGCGCGTTCAGCTCCTCCGCCACCAGCGCGAAGGCCTCCTCCCAGGACAGGGGCGTGTAGTGCGCCGCGCCCTCGCGCAGCACCATGGGGTGCGTGAGCCGGCCCGCCTTGCCCAGCCACAGGTCGGACTGCTCCGCCAGCCGCGCCACGCTCCACTCGCGGAAGAACTCCGGCGTCACGCGCTCCTGCGTGCCCTCCTCCGCCACCGCCTTCGCGCCGTTCTCGCAGTACTCCTGCACGGACCGGTGGGACGGATCCGGCCACGCGCACCCCGGACAATCGAAGCCGTCACCCTGGTTGATCTTCCAGACGAGCTTGCCGCCGCGCCACGGGCCCGCTTCGGACAGCACGTGCTTGAACGCGCTCAGCACCGCGGGCACCCCGCCCGCCACCGTCCGCACCGGCCCCACGTCCGGAGCCCGAGCCTCCAGCGGGGGCTGCGCCGCCGGCACCGCCAGTGCGTTCCCGCCCCCGTCCTGTCCCTGCTCCATGTCCCACCTCTTCGCGCGGCGGGACTCTACCGCGCCCGCGCGTTCCCGGCAGGCCGGGGCCGTCGCCATCCAGGTAGTCCACTCTTTCAAGCTTCACGGGGAGCGTGCAGGATGGTTTCACGCGGAGTGCCCCCCGGCGCTCCGCGTCAACCCCGCAGCAGGAGGCATCCCCCATGAAGGCCATCCGTTCCGCCGTCATCGCCGCGCTGTTCCTGTCCCTCCCCGCCCTGGCCGCTCCCGTGGTCCACAGCGTCTGGTCCAACCGCGGCTTCTACGTCCAGGACAACACCGGCAACTACCCGGTGACGAGCGGCAACGCCGTCGTCGCCTGGAATCAGTCCACCAACACCGCGTTCGTGAACTTCCACGGGATCGCGGGCGGCAACACCTACGACTTCGAGCTGGTGGGCTCGCCCGCCATCTCCACCAGCGTGGACGACATCAGCGGCCTCTGGAACATCCGCCGCAACGGCGCGTTCATCTGCACCGGCTGCTCGGGCAGCGCGTACGGCCTGAGCCTGCCCGTCGGCAACTACTTCAAGTTCTGGGACTCCACCAACGTGTTCCACTTCAGCGCCTACATCGACGCGCGCAAGGACTACTGACGCACGGCGTCCAGCAGTCTCCGGAGTGACGTTGGCGCTGCACGCAAGCCCCCCGCGGCCCCGGGGGTTCGGTTAGGGTGGGCGCCCCCTTCTCCAGGAGTCTTCCGCATGTCCCGCATCATCCGCGCCTCTCGCGGCACCACCCTCTCCTGCAAGGGCTGGGTGCAGGAGGCCGCGCTCCGGATGCTGATGAACAACCTCGATCCGGAGGTGGCCGAGCAGCCCGGGGACCTGGTCGTCTACGGCGGCACGGGCAAGGCCGCCCGGGACTGGCCCTCGTTCGACCGCATCGTCGCGAGCCTCCAGAGCCTCACCGACGACGAGACGCTGCTCGTGCAGTCCGGCAAGCCCGTGGGCATCCTGCGCACGCACCCGGACGCGCCGCGCGTGCTCATCGCCAACTCCAACCTCGTGGGCCACTGGGCCAACTGGGAGCACTTCCACGAGCTGGAGAAGAAGGGCCTGATGATGTACGGCCAGATGACGGCCGGCTCGTGGATCTACATCGGCACGCAGGGCATCCTGCAGGGCACCTACGAGACCTTCGCCGCCGCGGGCCGCTTCCACTTCGGCAGCGAGGACCTGGCCGGCCGCCTCATCCTCTCCGGCGGCCTGGGCGGCATGGGCGGCGCGCAGCCCCTGGCCGCGACCATGAACAACGCCGTGTTCCTGGGCGTGGAGATCGACCCGCACCGCGCCCAGCGCCGCGTGGAGACGCGCTACCTGGACGTGGTGGCCAGGGACCTGGATGAGGCGCTGGCGCTGGCGAAGGACGCGCAGGCCAAGCGCGTGGGCCGCTCCATCGCCATCATCGGCAACGCGGCGTCGGTGTTCCGGGAGCTGTACAAGCGCGGCATCAAGCCGGACCTCGTGACGGACCAGACGAGCGCGCATGATCCGCTCAACGGCTACATCCCCACGGACCTGTCGCTGGAGGCCGCCGCGGAGCTGCGCAAGCGAGACCCGGAGGGCTACGTGAAGCGCGCCCGCGAGTCGATGATCATGCACGTGCAGGCCATGAACGACTTCCAGGCCGCCGGCAGCCACGTCTTCGACTACGGCAACAACCTGCGCGGCCAGGCGAAGGTGGGCGGCATGCAGAACGCCTTCGAGTTCCCCGGCTTCGTGCCCGCGTACATCCGCCCGCTGTTCTGCGAGGGCCTGGGGCCCTTCCGCTGGGTGGCGCTGTCCGGGGACCCGGAGGACATCCGCCGCACGGACCGGGCGGTGCGCGAGCTGTTCCCGCAGAAGGCGTCGCTCAACCGCTGGCTGGACATGGCCCAGGAGCGCGTGGCGTTCCAGGGCCTGCCCGCGCGCATCTGCTGGCTGGGCTACGGCGAGCGCGCCAAGGCGGGCCTCGCCTTCAACGAGCTGGTCCGCAAGGGCGAGGTGAAGGCCCCCATCGTGATTGGCCGCGACCACCTGGACTGCGGCAGCGTGGCGTCCCCCAACCGCGAGACGGAGGCCATGAAGGACGGCTCGGACGCGGTGGCGGACTGGCCCATCCTGAACGCGCTGGTGAACGCGGTGAACGGCGCGTCGTGGGTGTCGTTCCACCACGGCGGCGGCGTGGGCATGGGCTACTCGCTGCACGCGGGCCAGGTCATCGTCGCGGACGGCACGCCGGAGGCCGCGCGCCGCATCGAGCGCGTGCTCACGTCCGACCCCGGCATGGGCGTGCTCCGTCACGCGGACGCGGGCTACCCGGAGGCCATCGACGTGGCGAAGGAGCGGGGCGTGCGCATCCCCGGCCTCACCGCCTAGAGTGCGCCGGATGCCACGACGCGTCCCAGCCTTCGTGATGACAGCGGTGATGGGTGGGCTCGCAGGCTGCACGCCCACCACCGCCGGGCCCATGGTGATGCGCATGGGGCCGGCATGCCCGACGAGAACTTCTTCCAGCTGGGCCTGCGCGCCGGTCCCCGCCTCAACGCCCCGCAGCTGTCGGCGCGCGGGGAGAACAGCACCTTCCAGGGCGACGCGAAGCCCTTCGTGGCCAACCAGTGGGGCATCGGCCTTGACGGCTCGGTGACGGTGCCCGTGGACGACCGGCTGTCGTGGCACCTGGGCGTGCAGGGCGAGTTCGTCGGCCTGCCGGTGCCCGGCTACGGCGTCTACACGGGCGTTTCGTACTACCTCGGCTCGGAGCGGCTGGGCCTGTCCCCGGCCCTCTCCGTGCGGGGCGCGTCCGACTTCGGCCTGGGAAACAACGCCAGCACCAGCAGCCTGTTCGGAGTGGAGGCCACCTGCGCCTTCACCGTACAGCCGGAGCCCGGCATGTCGCTGGGCCTGGTGCCGTTCTTCAGCGTGCAGCAGTCGCTGGTGAACCCCGGCTCGCAGGTGACGACGCACTTCTACGGCGCCGCGGTGGCGGCGCAGGTCAGGTTCGGCGAGTCGCGCACGAAGGTGGAGCTGTCCGGCGGCTTCGGCCGGGCGCAGTCGGGTGACACGCGCTGGAACGCGCCCGTCGTGGGCATACGCGGAGGACGCTAGAGCATGGAAGCCCTGGACCTGTGGGTGCGCAACACCTCCGAGGTGCTCACCGTGGAGGGCACCCACCGCGAGCCCGCGGAGGCCGCCCTCACCCCGCGCCCGGGCGCGGGCATTGGCGTGAAGGACGGGCGCGTGGCCTACGTGGGCCCGGAGTCCGGCCTCCCCAGGGGCGCGCTCACGGACGCGACGGAAGTCATCGACGCCGAGGGCGGCTTCGTGGGCCCGGGCTTCGTGGATCCACACACGCACCTCGTCTTCGCGGGCGAGCGCTCCACCGAGTTCGACCTGCGCAACCAGGGCGCCACGTACCTGGAGATCGCGAAGGCCGGCGGCGGCATCGTCAACACGGTGAGCGCCACGCGCGCGGCGAGCGAGGAGGAGCTGGCCGCGCTCGCCCTGCCCCGCCTGGAGCGGCTGCTCGCGCAGGGCGTGACGACCGCCGAGGTGAAGAGCGGCTACGGCCTGTCGCTGAACGACGAGCTCAAGATGCTGCGCGCGGTGCGCCGCTTGAGCGCGCTGTCACCGCTGGAGCTGGTGCCCACGCTCCTGTGCGCGCACGCCGTGCCCGCGGAGTACAAGGACCGCCGCGCCGAGTACCTGGACCTCTGCATCAACGAAATCCTGCCCGCCGTGGCGCGCGAGGGCCTGGCGCGCTTCTGCGACGTCTTCACGGAGGAGAGCGCCTTCACCGTGGACGAGTCGCGCCGCCTGCTCAACGCGGGCAAGGCGCTGGGGCTCACGCCGCGCCTGCACGCGGATCAGCTCACCGCGTGCGGCGCCTCGGCGCTGGCCGCGGAGGTGGGCGCCGCCAGCGCGGACCACCTGGAGCAGGTGACGGACGAGGGCATCCGCGCGCTCGCCGCCGCGAACGTCACCGCCGTGCTCGTGCCCACCTCCACCCTCTTCCTGCGCATGCGCCCCTACGCGCCCGGCCGGAAGCTGCGCGACGCGGGCGTCAACGTGGCGCTGGGCTCGAACGTGAACCCCGGTTCTTCCATGACGGAGAACACGGCCCTGGTGCTGGGGCTCGCCTGCCTGGAGAACGGGCTGTCAGCCGCGGAGGCCTACTGGGCCGCCACCCGAGGGGCCGCGCAATGCTTGGGGTTGCAACGGCACGGGCGGCTGTCCGTGGGTGATGCGGGCGACCTTGTCGTCTTCGCCTGTCGCGGTTACAGGCATCTGCCTTATCATCTGGGCATCAGTCACGCGCGCGTGGTGGTGAAGGGCGGACGCGTGGTGTTTCGCGCGCGGATGAATCGCTGCTCCTGAGTGGATGCCGCTGAACAACTGGCATCGGCCAAGGGGGCAGGTGGAACTTCCCTCGTGGGCCGGCCGTTGTAGAGATCAGCTGCCACCATGTGCCGATTATTTGGATTCAGATCCGCTGTTCCCGCCGCCGTCCACACCGCCCTGGTCACGGAGAGGAACTCCCTCCTCATCCAGTCCCGTGAGCACAAGGACGGGTGGGGCATCGCCACCTATGGTCCGGAGTGCGCCCCGCTCGTCGCGCACGGCGTGGGGCCCGCGCACAGCGACCCTGACTTCGAGCGCGTGTCGAGCCAGGTGTCCGCACGGACCGTGGTGGCGCACATCCGGCTCGCGAGCGTGGGCGCGGTGGAGTTGCGCAACTCGCACCCGTTCTATTTCGGCCGCTGGTCCTTCGTGCACAACGGCACGCTGCGCGAGTTCGCGAAGCACAAGGCCGCGGTGGAAGCGCTTATCCACCCGGAGCTGCGCGTCAACATCAAGGGCACCACGGACAGCGAGCGCTGCTTCTACCTGTTCCTGTCACGGCTGTCGGCGCGCGCGCCGCTCGACGGCACGGTGGGCGTGGAGGCGATGGCGCAGGCGCTCTCGGAGACGATGACGCTGGTGTCCGCGCTGACGGACGTGCCGGGGAGCCGCGAGCCGAAGGAGCGCTCCGCGATGAACTTCCTCGTCACGGACGGCGAGGCGATGGTGGCCACGCGCCGCAACCGCACGCTCTTCATCTCCTCCGGCCTCGGCGGCTGCCCGGAGTCCCTGAGCGCGCCCAACACGGGCGTGCCGCTGCGGCAGTTCCTGGTGGCCAGCGAGTCGCTGTGCGGCGGGCCCCACTGGGTGCCGGTGGATGAAGAGGACGTGGTGGGCGTGGACGCGCGGCTCGTGTTCCACCGCTGGAAGGTGCAGACGCTGGCGGACGGGGTGCTGAACCCGCGGCCGAAGGCCCAGCACTCCCTGGCCTGATTCAGCCCAGCCACGCGTCGAGCAGTGCCGCGGGACGCGCGCCGAAGGCCTCCACGTCGAGGCTCCGCGCGTCCTCGCCCTCATGGCGGAGCGTGACGCGCAGGAAGTCGCGCGGCGCGGCCTGGGGGATGCGGTCCAACCACTCCACCAGCATCGCGTGGTCGCCGCCCACCAGGTCCAGGAACCCGGTGGCGTACAGCTCGTCGTAGTCCGTCAGGCGGTAGAGGTCCGCGTGGTACAGCGGGATGCGGCCCTCGTAGGGGTACACGATGGCGAAGGTGGGGCTGGCCACCTCCGACTGCGACACCCCCGCCCCTTCCGCCACGCCGCGCACCAGGTGCGTCTTGCCCGCGCCCAGGTCGCCAATCAGCCCCACGAAGTCCCCGGGCTGGAGCAGCCGCCCCAGCTTCACGCCCAGCCGGTGCGTCTCCTCCGGCGAAGGAGACACGAGCCGCCGCGAGCGCGTGGGTTGCGGCGCGCCGCTCATGACGCCCTCCGCGCCGCGACAGGGCCGCGGCCCACGAGCACGACCACCGCCCGGCGCCGGACGCTCAC
>NZ_JBKGHJ010000340.1:0-9735 GCF_046520365.1 Corallococcus sp. 4LFB | reverse complement strand
GTCCGACTGTCGGACAGGTTCATGCGCCCGGCTGGAGCGGGCGCCCCCATGCACGGCCCCCAAGTGTCCGACTGTCGGACAGGTTCGTGCGGCTCGGCTGGACCGGAGGCTCCCTGTCATGGCCATCCAAACTGGTCCGACTGTCGGACCGGTTCGTACGGTGTGCCTTTGGCGGGGGGAGGGTCCCCTTTGCCTTGAATCCCCTCAGGCCCCGGCCCGAAGCTCCCGCGCCATGGACGCCTTCGACCTCGTGATCATCTCCGTCATCGTCGCGCTCGGACTGGGGCGCTTCCTCGTGATGCGCGACCAGCGCCGCGCGCCCCCGGCGGAGGACGCCTCCCCTCGCAAGCCGACGCCCCAGCGCATCGCCGGGCGCGTCCTGCTGGGGTACGCCTACGCGATGGCGCTGTTCCTGGTGGTCCGCTTCCTCATCAGCCGGATGTGACAGGGACCGGCTTGCGCCCCCGTCCGAGCGCGCTTGATGCCTTCCCCCATGAACCCATGGCTCGTGTCGGGTGTGGTGTCCTTCGCGCTGGGGGCGTACCTGCGCCGCCGGGATGAACGCGGCCCCACGGGGGGCGTCATCGACCGGCGGCGACTGACGCCGCTCCAGGTCTTCTACAGCCTGCTGCTCGCGTATCCGTTCTGCGCGGCCTACGCGGCCCTGGACCTGTACCTGGGCCCCTGAGCGCCGGAGCGCCGGAGCCCCAGGTCCAGCCCGGACGTCAGTGCTTGCCGTACTCCACCTTCACGCCCTTGCGCTGCGCATAGAGGTACGCCTCCATCGCGCGCATCTTCGGATCGCCGTCCGCCAGCGGCTTGCCGTCGGTGAAGCCGAATTCCGGCTCATGGCACGTCATGCACGCCACGGTGTGGTCCACTGACAGGCGCTTGTCTCGGAAGAGCTTCTTCCCCAGCGCCACCCGCTCCGGCGTGGGCTCCAGGCCCCTGGGCACCGACCCCCGCCACAGCGTCGCGGAGACACCCGGCGGAAGCGGCGGAGGTGCGGAGGGGGCCTGCCGCGAAGGCGGAGACGCAGCCAGTCCCACGCCGGAGTTGAGCACCACGGCGAGCACCGTGACGACGCCCGGAGGCAGCCGCATGACACCCCTCCCACCCGTTCTCTGGAGCCGCCGCGGGACATCCGCGCGGTCCGGGCCCGGAAGGCGCATTTCACGCAATTCACGCCAACCGTTCAACCGTCTCTCGTTCGCGGGGGAGGGGAAAGTGTCTGGGATTGGAACCTCCAGCGCGCGACAAGAAATCGCCAAAGCGGGTTGTTCCCTTTGAACGCAGACGCGTCCCAGGCATACGCAGCCCTCCGCTCGCGCCTGCATGGTTCAGGTGCCGGCCCGCGACAAGTCCGCCAAACGACAGGCTTGTCCTCCCCGGGTCACGCCATGGCATAGCGAATGCACTTTAAGTGAAAGGCAGTCAAACCCCCTGTCACCAAGGACAAGACCATGGCCGAGCCACAAATCACCCTGTACCGCGACACCAACTTCGGCGGGCGCAGCGTCGTGCTGACGACGTGCGGCTCCTCGAACCTGGGCAATGATTACGGCTTCAATGACCAGACGTCCTCCATCCGGGTCCAGAGCGGCATCTGCTCGTCTACAACGACTCCGGCTACGGCGGCTCCGTCTACGTCCTGACCCCAGGCGAGTACCCCAGCCCCGGCACGTGGGGCGGTTCGGGCGACGCCATCTCCTCCGTGCGTCCGCTGCCGGGCGTGCAGGGGACCAACATGGCCATCCTCTTCCAGGACTCGAACTACGGCTCGCGCATGGTCGCCGTCACGAACTCCATCGCGTCGCTGAGCGACATCGACTTCAACGACCAGGCGTCCTCCGCCATCGTCCTGGGCGGCACGTGGCTGCTGTACAAGGACTCGAACTTCAAGGGCACCACGTGGAGCGTCTCCGCGACCGGCGGCCCCGGCCACAACGGCTACTACCCGAGCGCCAGCGGCTTCTTCGACAACGACGCCATCTCCTCCATCAAGCCCGGGTAGACCGCGCCGCGGGCCATTACGGAGCCGGGTTCGGAGCAATCCAAGGCAATCCCCCAGCCGGGGGAGATGAAACCTCCGCCAGGAGTGGAAGGCTCGCACCGCGCTTCCGCCCCTGGACGGTCTCCCCATGCTTCCTCTCAGCCTGCTCCTCCTCGCAGTGATGTCGTTGACGTTGGGCGTGGTCCTCGCGAAGCGGCGCACCGCCGAGCGGGCCCTTCGCGAAGCAACGACCCGTCGCGACCAGCTTGAGCGGGAAGTGTCCACGCTTCGGCAGCAGCTCCGCGCACTCGAGAAGTACCAGGGCATCGTGGACGCGGAGGCGGAGGGAAAGGCCGTGCGCGACCGAGCCGCTGTCGAGGCGGAAGCCCTTCGACGAAGCGTATTGGCGGAGGCGGAGACCCTTCGCCACAAGGCGGCGGCGGCAGCGGACGACCTCCGGAGCAACGCCGCCACGGAGGCCGCGGAGCTGCGCAAGCGCGGCGAGGCGACCGTCGCGGGAGCCACCGTCGAAGCCAGCCGCATTATCGAAGCCGCGAACAAGCGCGCGCAGGAGGTGGCGGGTGAAGCCCTCGCGGCGGTACGCAACGCGAGGCAACTGGAGCAGACCGCCACGGCGATGCGCAACATCATCGAGGGCTACGGGGACCGCTATGTCATTCCCACACAGGGCCTGCTCGACGAGCTCGCCGAGCACTTTGGCTTCACCGAGGCCGGAGCAAGGCTGAAGTCCGCTCGCGAGCAGATGCGAGAGATGATCCGCCGCGGCAAGGCGGCGACGTGTGACTACGTCGAGACGAATCGCCGCACGACCGCCATCGAGTTCGTGCTCGATGCCTTCAACGGGAAGGTGGACTCCATCCTGGCCGATGTGCGTCACGACAACTTCGGGACGCTGGAGCAGAAGGTGAAAGACGCCTTCAGCGTCGTGAACAACAACGGCCAGGCGTTCCGCGACGCACGCATCACGCCGGAGTACCTCGCGACACGTCTGGCGGAGCTCAAGTGGGCGGTGGTCGCGAACGAGCTGAAACTCAAGGAGCGCGAGGAGCAGCGGCTCATCAAGGAGCGCATCCGGGAGGAAGAGAAGGCCCAGCGCGAGTTCGAACGGGCCCACCGCGAAGCGGAGAAGGAGGAAGAAGTCCTGCGCAAGGCGATGGACAAGGCCCGGCGTGAGTTCGAGAGGGCAGGAGACGAGCAGAAGGCGAAGTACGAGGAGCAGCTCACCCAGCTCGCCCTGAAGCTCCAGGAAGCGGAAGAGAAGAACAAGCGAGCCATCTCCATGGCGCAGCAGACCAGGACGGGCCACGTCTACGTCATCTCCAACGTGGGCTCCTTCGGCGAGGACGTCTTCAAGGTTGGCCTCACCCGCCGCCTGGAGCCGCTCGACCGCATCCGGGAACTGGGGGATGCCAGCGTGCCCTTCGAGTTCGACGTGCACGCCCTCATCCATAGCGAGGATGCGCCCTCCCTGGAGCGCGAGCTGCACAAGCGCTTCGTGCGGGAGCAGGTGAACAAGGTCAACCCGCGCAAGGAGTTCTTCCGGGTGGCGCTCCAGAACATCCGCCAGGTGGTGGATGGAATGGGGCTCCAGGCGCAGTGGACGATGACCGCCGAGGCCCGGGAGTTCCGCGAGACGCAGGCGGTCGAGCGTGCCATGAAGAGCCAGTCCTTCGAGGAAGGTGCATGGATCCAGCAGCAACTCAAGGAGCAGGAGGCTGCTCGGGTCGAAGAGGCTCGCAAGGAGGCCGTGGCCTGAGCTCCAGGCCGGTGAGGACGAGCCGTTATTGCATCGAGGTCCTGGCCATCTCCGTGTTGGCGGCTTGCGCTCCTCGTGCTGCCGTCGCTCCGCCCGCCGGAGGGAGCCCGGAGGCCGCCGCAAGGCAGGGGCCGAGTTCGGGCGCGCGCTCGACGGAGGTTGGCCGGATTGGACCGTCACCGCGGACCTCCCTCCTTGGCCTTGTGATGTGGAGCGCGGGGCCTGGAAGCGTCGCTCCCTGGAGGTCCATGTCCGTGCTGGAGACTGCAGCATCTTCATGGCGCCGCCTGATGAACGGGGACACTGCGCTATCGCCGAGGCCGGAGACGTGACGCGTCAACCAGAACGCTGACGCGCCTGCGGGCGGTGTCTCAGCAGAACGTGCCCCCGGCTCAGCTTGTCTTCGTGTCTGGGATTGGAACGCCGGACGTCACAGGCCGCCAGCCGTGGGAAGAAAGCCACGCGTGGGCTTCCTCTCTCCGCCCGTGCGCGACGAGGAAGTCCACGCGGTCGCCGGCCACGGGGACGGCGGTCTCGTCGAAGAGGACGGTGCCCGAGTCGCGCTCCAGCACGAGCGGGACGAGCGCCTCCTCCAGGTTGCCGGTGGCGGGAGGGACGATGGCCTCCACCTGCGGGGCCTCCAGGCGCCAGGACTCGCGGGTGACGGCGCCCTGCTCACAGCGGGCCACCCAGACGCCCAGGTCGCGCTCCGCGCCGAAGAGGACGTGGCCGCCCGTGGCGCTCACGGTGTCGGTAGACACGCCGACGTGCCCCCGGTGCAGGGCGGAGTAGCTGCGGGCGGTGCGCTGGAGGGCACGCACCCGCTCGGCGAAGAGGAGGTTGACGCCCTCGTTGTGGGTGAGGCCCACGAAGCCCTGGCGCCCTTCGGGCTCGGCACGCAAGAGCGTGCGCTCGTCCAGCCCGTTGCCGAAGAGGACGCGGAAGCCCTCCTGCTGCGCGCGCTTCAAGGTCGCGTCGCTGGAGTCCACGAGCAGCACGGCCTCCCCGCGCGCCTGGAGCGCTTGCGCCACCTGCCGCGCGAGCGCGTTGGCGCCCAGGAGGACGTAGCCCTTCGGCACCACGCGGCGCACGCCCAGCAGCCTCGCCACGACTCCGCCGGACAGCCCTGCACCACCACGGTGACGCCAATGACCAGGAACACCAGCGCGCGCAGGGCCTGGCCCTCCTCCACGCCCTGGGCGCCCAGGCGCGTGGCGAACAGCGACGCCACGGCGGCGGCGACGATGCCGCGCGGGCCCAGCCACGCGATGAAGGCCTTCTCGTTGCGGGACAGGCCGGAGCCGGTGGTGGACACGGCGACGGCCACGGGCCGCACCACCAGCATCAGCACGAGCACCGTGACGAGCCCGCGCCAGCCCAGCGCCGTCACCTGGGACAGCCGCATGTCCGCGGCCAGCAGGATGAAGAGCATGCCCAGGAGCATCAGCGTCAGCTGCTCCTTGAAGGCCAGCACCTCGCGGCGGGCGGGCACCTTGCCGTTGCCCACCACGAGGCCCGCGGCGATGGCGGCCAGCACGCCGCTCTCCGGCGCGAGCGCGTTGCTCACCTGGAAGGCGCCCAGCACCAGGGCCAGGGCGAAGACGTTGGTCATGTCCTCCGGCACCCAGGAGGACTTGCGCAGGCCCAGGGTGATGAGGAGGCCCGTCACGCCGCCCACCGCGAGCCCCACGCCCCAGCGCGAGCCCAGCGCGCTCACCAGCAGCCACGGCCCCTCCTCCGCGTGCAGCGCCATGTCCAGCGCGACCACGGCGATGATGGCGCCCACGGCGTCCACGAAGATGCCCTCGGCCTCCAGCACGGTGGCGACGCGGTGGGTGACGCGCACGCGGCGCAAGAGCGGCGTGATGACCGTGGGGCCGGTGACCATCACCAGGGTGCCGAACAGGGCGGACACCATCCAGTCCCAGCCCATGAGGGCGCGCGCGGCCAGGGTGCCGCCCACGGCGGTGACGCCAGCGCCCAGCGTGACGAGCCGCTGGATGGAGCGGGCCTCGCGGCGCAGCTTGCGCACGTCCAGGCTCATGGCGCCCTCGAAGAGGATGACGGACACGGCGAAGCCCACCACGGTCTGGAGCGCGGGGCCCAGGGACGCGGGCCGGACCCAGCCCAGCGCCTCCGGCCCGAGCAGCACGCCCGCGGACAGCAGCACGACGATGCCGGGCACGCTCAGGTGCCGGGCCAGCAACTGCGCGAGGATGCCGGCGACGAGTGACAGGCCCAGCGTCAGCGATGGATTGTCGAAGGAAGGAGAGGCCATGGATGAGGCCGCGCACCGTAGCCGCTGTTCCATGGCGCGCGACGCCGGCGGCCAGGCGAGGGTTGGCCGGGAGACGGAGCCACGCCAGCCGCCAGCGCTCCTGCTCCGTCAGCTCAGGCGTCGGCCTCGCTCGCGATGGCGACGAGCGCGCCGACGAGGTTCTCCACCTCCCAGTCGATGGCGAACGCCGCGGCCTGCATCCGCGAGGAGTCCGGGGCGTTGCCGGCGAGCAGCGCCCGGGCACGGCGGAGGGCCGCCGCGAGCCCGTTCGCTTCGAGCAGGTGCAGGGTCCCCGTGATGGCCCCGCACGCGCGCTCGTACTCGTCGGAGGCGCCCTTCTTGAGCGCCGCCGTGAGCGCCAGCCGGGCCTGCTCCAGCGACTGGACGGAGGAGCGGGCCAGCGCCGCGCTCGCCCGCGCATCTCCCGCGCCCCACTGCCGGAGCTTGGTGAAGCTGAAGTCAGGCGCCAGGACCAGGGAGTCCGCGGCGGCCCCGGAGGCACGGGGGGCCGCTTCCGGCGGATGCGCGGGCGCCTCCGGCACCTCGCGGGAAGTGCACCGCGCCATCTTCCTGAACAGGACGCCCTCGTCGAAGGGCTTGCCGATGAAGTCCGTGAACCCCGAGGCCAGGATCTTGCTCTCCTGCCAGGCCCGCGTGGAGGCCGAGATGGCGATGATGGGAAGCTGGCGGAGCCGTTCGTCCGGGAGCTGCCGGATGACCTTCAGCGCGTCATAGCCATCCAGCACCGGCATGTGCAGGTCCATGAGGACGAGGTCGTAGGCGCCCTGTTGGAGTCGCTCCACCGCCTGGTGCCCGTTCCTGACGGCGTCGAACGAGACGCCCCAGTGCTCGAACCAACGGGCGAGCACGTAGGTGTTGACCTCGTTGTCCTCGACCACGAGCACCTTCAGGCCCCGCAGGGCCTGCGCGGACGACGCGCCGCTGGGAGCCGTGCCGACGGTCCCCCCCGCCACGGCCTTCAAGCGCAGGTTGAAGGAGAAGCGTGTTCCCTTTCCAACCTCGCTCTCCACGGCCAGCTTGCTGCCATGCAGCTCCACCAGCTTCCGGCTGATGGAGAGGCCCAGCCCCGTCCCGCCGTACTTCATCCCGATGTCATAGTTCGCCTGGGTGTACTCCTCGAAGATGGCGGACAGGCGGTCCGGTGAAATCCCGATGCCCGTATCGCTCACCTGGAAGGCCAGGTCACACGCATCGCCGTCCCGGGACCGGAGGGCCACGCTGACCGTGACCCCACCCTTCTCCGTGAACTTGAGGGCGTTGCTCACGAGGTTCGTGAGGATCTGCCCGAGCTTGACGGGATCCCCCAGGAGACAGGCCGGGAGCCGCTCGTCGATCTCCATCTGGAGCCGCAGCCGCTTCTCCTCGGCCCGGGCGGCCTGGCCGTTCAGGATGTCGCCGAGCAGCTCGCGCGGGGAGAACTCGCGTTGCTCCAGCGAGAGCTTGCCTGCCTCGATCTTGCTCCAGTCCAGGATGTCGTTGACCAGCGCGAGCAGGTTGCTGGACGCGGAGCCGAGGATGCGCAGGTACTTCGACTGCTTGTCGGAGAGCGGCGTCATCCCCAGGAGCCGCGTGGCGGCGGTGATGGCGTTGAGGGGATTGCGGATCTCATGGCTGAGGGTCGCGAGCAGCGCCGACTTGGCCTGGGCCAGCTGTTCGGCCTTCCGGCGGGCCATCAGCAGCTCGCGCTCATAGCGCTTGCGCTCCGTCATGTTGAAGAGCGTCGTCCGGACGGAGCGGGGTCTTCCGAGCGCGTCTCGCTGCTGCACGGAGTTGATCAGCGCAGGCAGCGGACGGCCGTCGGCACGGACGAGGTCCAGCGAGAGCTCATGGACGAAGCCCTGCATCTGGAGCAGGGGGGCGTAGTGGGTTTCGTGGAAGATGCGGCCCGAGACCGTGAGCAGCTCCGAGAACCGCCTGCCGCCGAGCAAGGCCTCCCTGGAATAGCCAGTCCAGGTCAGGAAGGTCTGGTTGACCTTGATGATGCGTCCCTCCGGGCTCGTGGAGAGGTAGCCACACGGAGCGTTCTCATAGAGGTCTTCCGCCGAGTCCTCGGAAGGATCCTTCCCCGGCTCCGTGTCGGCGTTGCCTGCCATCGTCCCTTTCAGTAGCCGAGGAAGGGCTTCATCGCAGCGACTGTTTCCTCCGGAGCGCTCAGGTTCGGGCAGTGTCCGGTCGCCTTGAGATAGACCAGCTGGCCAGCAGGCAGCTGCCGGTACACGTACTCCCCCACCGCTTCTCCCGCGATGACGTCGTTCGAGCACTGGAGCACGAGGGAAGGCGTCTTGACCTTCGGAAGCTCGGCCCTGTGGTCGGAGAGGAAGGTCACCTTCGCGAAGTGCTTCGCGATGTCGGGATCCGTGCGGCAGAAGCTGTTGGTGAGCTCCGAGCCAAGCTCGGGCCGGTCCGGGTTGCCCATGATGACCGGCGCCATCGTGTTGGACCAGCCCAGGTAGTTGTCGTCGAGCGACTCCACCAGCTGCAGGATGTCCTCGCGCGAGAAGCCGCCAACGTACTCGCCGTCGTTGATGTAGCAGGGCGAGGGGCCCACGAGCACCAGCTTGTCGAAGCGCTCCGGCTCCTTGATGGCCGCGAGCACGCCCACCATCGCGCTCACCGAGTGGCCGACGAACACCACGCGCTCGAGCCCCAGCTCGCGGCAGAGCTCCAGGACGTCCTCGGCGTATCCCTCCAGCGTTCCGTACCGGTTGCGGTCATAGGCCGCGATCTCCGAGCCGCCAGCTCCCACGTGGTCGAAGAGCACGGTGCGGAAGTCCCGCTCGAACGCGGGCGCGACGAACCGCCACATGTTCTGGTCGCAGCCGAAGCCATGCGAGAACACCATGGGCTGCGTGCCCCGCCCCTTCACCTTGACGTTGTTCCTGGCGAGGACGCTCATGGGTTGCTCCGATGCGAAAGGAAAGTTTCAGGCCAGCCCTAGGTTCATGGCGACTGACAGTCAACCTCAGGGAGAGGTGACGGAGTCCCCACGCCTTGGATCCATTCTTTCCTGGGAGAAGAGTCCAGCCTTGACGGCATCCATCGCCGGGAATTGGAGCGCCTCGAGGCGCCCTCAAGGTTCCGGGACGCGCAGGTCGCGGGAGCGCAGCAGCATGGCGGACGCCGTGGCCGGGGCGAGCACCGACGCGATGATGATGCTCCAGTCCCACGGGCCCCGCGCGCGGGCGGCGTTGAAGCTGACCGCCTGGAGCAACGTGAGGCAGGCATCCGCGGTGGTGAGCCGACCCAGCAGCGTGGCCAGCCCGTCGCGCCAGCGGCGCAGCAGCAGCAGCAGGCCCACGATGAGCGCCACGTCGAACACCACCCAGCCGTGCTGCACCCACGGCGAGGGGAACCAGTGCGCGCTCATGGGCAGCGCGAGCAGCGCCGTCCACGGCACCAGCAGCGCGGTCAGCGTGCGCACGAAGAAGCGCGGCCGGCGCAGCAGCGTCACGAGCCCGAACTTCACCAGGCTGCCCCGCGCGAAGGCCCGGAGCGCGTCGTACATCGCCCACGTCACCGGTTCGTCCTTCGGGTGGGACAGGTAGAGGGGCGCCCAGGAGTCAGGGCGGAACTTGGCCTTGAAGGAGCGCAGGCCCTCGAAGTCGAACAGCGGGCGCCCCGCGCTGCGCGCGAACCGCAGCCACGGCCGCACCGGGCGGCCAGCGG
>NZ_JBKGHJ010000033.1:0-31101 GCF_046520365.1 Corallococcus sp. 4LFB | reverse complement strand
TCGGAGAGGGAGCCAGGGCGCCGTGTTCCCCGCCGCGCGCTTCCTGGCGGGGTGGCTCCGCGCGCACCCGGAGCAGAGCGCCCTGCTGCTCGCCGACCTGAGACGCGGGGCCATTGACCCGGCGGCGCGCTCCGCCTTCTTCCTCGCCTTCGAGCTGGCGGGCACCGAGCAGTCCCGGCAGGTGCTCGCGGACGCGCTGGTCAGCAGGGACCTCTCGGCGCTCGACCGCAGCCGGGCGGCGTCCGCGCTGGCGGACCACGGCGAGCCGTCGCGGGCAGCGGCGGACCTGCTGCTCACGCAGGCCCGGGAGTCGGACTCGCCCATGGTCGCGAACGTGAGCCTGCTCGGGCTCGGGAGCATGGCCGGACGCACCCGGCCTGGCGACCCGCTGCGCGACGAACTGCACGCGGCGCTGCGCGACGAGCTGGAGCGCGCCAGGGGCCGCCGTGAGGAGCTCGCCGTGCTGGATGCCATCGGCAACAGCGGCGACGACGCGTTCAGCACCGAGCTGGACGAGCGGCTGAAGACGGGGGCGCCCGCCCTGCGGGGACGCGCGGCCGAGGCGCTCGGGCACCTCTCGAGCGAGGTCGGCCGTCCGCTCCTCGTGGCCCAGCTCGAGCGCGAGCCGAGCCCGGGGGTGAGCACCACCATCCTCCGGAGCCTGAGCCACCTGGCTCCGGGAGCGCAGCTCGACCTGACGGGGGCCGAGCTCGCCCTGGCCGGGCGGAAGCTCGCCAGCTCCGCGAGCGTGGAGGAGCGCGCGGGCGTGATTGAGTGGGTGGGCCGCGCCCGCGGCCAGCGCGAGGCACGCCGCGTCCTGGCCGCCCACTTCCCCCGGGAGCCGGACGTCCACCTGCAGCAACGCATCGGGGCGTTCGTGACGCCCGGCGAGCTGCGCGAGTTCATGCGGTGACGTCCTCACGAACGCGAGCCTTCGCGGCCTGTCTCGCGTTCGCGGGGCTGGTGGCGTGCGCGGAGAGGGACGCGCCGCCCCAAGCCCCGCTCGACGGGGGAGAGCCCCTGCTCACGGCGGAGCCCGTCGCCTTCGACGCGGACGGGCTCACGCCGCCCCTCTCCATCCCGCCGTTCGCTGGGGAGTCGGTCGCGCTGTGGGCCCGGAGCGAGCCGGGCACCTGCTTCGCGCTCGCCTCCCTCCAGGACGCCCGGGGCCGGACCTGGGTGGACCGGCGGGAAGCCGGCCCCTACTGCCTCGACTGCGGGGTGCGAACCTCCATGGCGCAGGAGGAGGCGCTGTTCGTGCTCCCCGGCGGCGAAGGCTTCACGCCCGGCGAGGGCTTCACGGTGCGCTTCGGGCTCGTGGCCTGCGAGACGCTCACCCCCGTGAAGACGGCCGGCGCACCCCGGCTCCAACTGGCCTGGCTGCCACGCGCGAGCCCTCCGGAGCGCGGTCGCCTCTCGCTGCGCTTCCTGGTGTCGCGACACTCCATGCTCCTCGGGAACCCCGAGCGGCAGCGCGAGCTGCTGGAGCGCTTGAACGGCGAGCTCGAGGAGGCGGGCCTGGAGGTGACGTTGGCTGCGGTCGCCGAGCTCCCGGACGCGCCCGCGGAGACGCGCTTCTGGACGACGGAGCTCGCCGGGCTCGCCTCCCTGCGAGACGGCGCGCCGCCCGCGCTGGACGCGACGGTCGACATCGTCTTCGCCGGGTGCCTCCGGTACGACGACCCCTTCTTCGGGCCGCCCGTGCCGGTGGACGGCTTCACCCCCCGGGTGGGAGGGGGCGCCGGCCCCGCGTCGGCGGTCTTCATGCCCGGCCTGCGCTGCGACGCCTTCGGCGAAGCCCCGGCCCAGTGGCCACTGGACGCCTCCGCGCGCGTCCTCGCGCACGAGCTGGGGCACTTCCTCGGCCTCTACCACTCCGTCGAGGCGGACGGCACGACGGACCTCATGGGCGACACGGACGAACAGAACATCATGAACCCCCACCCGAGCCGCGCCGGCGCAAGGGGCTGGAGCCCGTCACAGAAGCGGCAGATGCTGAGCCACCCCTGGGTTCGCGCGGCGCCGACGCCGCGGCCATAGGGTGGCCCCACCGGGCCTCCCGCCTCGCGTTGGGGGGAACGCGAGGCGGGAGGACGTAGGTCAGAAGAAGGTGTGGTTGGCCCACTTGTAGGCGGGGTCCTTCACGGAGGGAATCCGCCGGTCGTAGTGCTCCAGCTCCAGGCGGAGCACGCCCGTGCGCCTCAGCTGGAGGTCCTCGACAGCGTCCACGGCGTCGCCGTCCCACTGCTGGGGCGTGCGCATGTTGTAGTGGCGGAAGAGCGTCTCCCGGATCCGCCGGGCCCCCTCCCCGTGGACGAAGGCGCTCAGCTCGCCGTCATAGACCATGCTCCGGTAGGAGAAGTTCGCGGAGCCCACCACGGCCACGTTGTCGTCGAAGAGCGCCAGCTTGGAGTGGATGTAGATGGCCGTCTGCCTGCTGCGCGACCCTGGACGCCGGACGGGCGAGTAGAACCGGACGCCTCCACGAAACCCCTCGAGCTGCAGGAGCGGGCAGGTGAGCTCGGCCTCATTCCGGGGCTGGCAGGAGAAGCTGTCGGTCTCCATCCAGCGATTGGTGACGGTGGAGGTCACGCTCCGCAGGGTGCTCCAGGCATTCAGGCTCTCACTCACCTTCCAGCGGGAGCAGTCCTCTCGCGCCACGGTGCGGCCCTTCGCGGTGACCGCGTCGCAGCTCGCCAGCGCCAGCTTGGCGAAGGAGAGGTAGTTCAAGTAGTCGAAGGGGAAGGGATTCTCCGCGTACGGCATCGGCACCATGATGATGACGATGGGCGGGTTGGGGGCCCGCAGGCGCGCGGCGAGCGCCGCGACGAGGGTCGGGTCGCTGAAGATGAAGCCCTCGAAGTAGATGTATTGTCGCGCGTCGCGGATCTGCTCGACGAGCAGCGACTGGATGTCGGTGACGCGTCCGAGGTAGCTCTCCGAGCTGGTCGTCGCGATGACGACGTTCTCGCGTCCGCGTGGCTGAGCCTCCGCCCGCGCCCGGGGCTGACGGTCGTAGTCCATGGGGTCGGAGATGGGCGTCGTCCCGGCGCCCTGGTTGCCCGACAACTGCGTCGTGTAGTACCGCTTCTTCCAGCGCCGGAGCCACTCCTCCTCGATGACGACGGCCGCGGGGCCATCCAACTGGAGGACGGTGTCGTGCACCGTGTCGCCCAGCGGGACTCCGCCCATGCCGCCTTCGTGGCGCCCTTCGTGGGCCGCGTTGTCCCAGTAGAAGCCGGCCAGGTTGATGCCTCCAATCAGCGCGTTCAGCTGGCCCTGGAGGGACCACAGGACGATCTTCTGGTGGACCGACGAGCCGTTCCACCCGTTGTAGATCTCCATCAGGACCTCGATGGAGCCACCGCTGTCGTTCTGTCCCCGGTAGCCGCCCAGCGCGTTCGCGGTCGCCAGGTTGGTGTTGTAGACGTTCTCGCTCAGTTGTCCCCGCTGGAAGCGGATGTCCAGCCGGGCCGGGCACCACATGATGATCTGCACCCGGTGGCCTGCGTCCGCGACCCTCTTGAGCTTCTCCTCCAGCGTGACCTCGTCGGGGTCACGGACGAGCACCAGCTCGTGTTCGATCTCCCAGAAGGCCAGCCGCACATAGGTGTTGGGGGAGGGCTCGGACTGCTCGACCTCGTCCAGCGCGTCGTGGATGGCGCCGAAGAAGTTCTCGCCATCGAGGATGAGCCGGGTCGTGGCTGCCTGGGTCTGCTTCTTCATGATGCACATGCTCCTCGGGCGGGTTGCGCGCCAGGTACGCAAGGCTTGTACCAGTGCCCCCGAGGCGAAGGCCGCAAGGAGGCGCCTCGGTTCAGCGCCTTCTCAAGGGTCTTCAGGGCGTTGTCCATGCGGTCTCGAACACCCTCCGGTCCGCGCACGGTCGACAGCGGCGTCGTCTTCTTGAGCTCCGAACGACGCGCGCCGTAGGCCCGTCATGCCGCCGCACCGGCGGGGGAGGGGCCGCTCCCACCGCCGGGCGTCGGTCCCTCAGATGAGCTCAAGCTGCTCGAAGGTGAAGGAATACACCGAGCTTCCAGCGAAGCCGGTCAGCACGTTGCCGGAGCACGTGGGCGACGTCACGGAGACCCGCGTGTTGGACCAGCTGTTGAGGATGACGGTCATCTTCCCGGTGGCGTCCAGCTCCAGCTGGATGTTGTCCGTGGCGAAGGCGGAGAAGTTCTGCCAGCGCGAGGGACTGGCGTAGGTGGAGAAGTAGCTGCGGTCGTTGAAGCTCTGCCTGCCGGAGTTCGCGGAGCTGGTGAGCCGCGCGGGCGTCTGCGTGAAGACGCCCGTCGCGGGGTTGTAGATCCACACCGGAGCCACGTAGTTGAGCAGCGTCCCCGTGAAGTACGAGGCCACCGGCCCCACCGTGCCCGTGGGCGGCTTCAGCGACACGCCCGTCACGGAGAGCCAGCGGTTGTTGCTCGACTGGACCCAGCTGAACTGGGAATTCACCAGGGTCGTGCAGCTCTGCGCGGAGGCCTTCGCGCCGGCGAAGAGGGTCAACGACAGGAGCAGGCCTGCGAGAAAGCGGTACGCGTTCATGGGGGGCACCTGGCCGGAGGACGCCACTCCCGCTTGCCGCCGGCATTCGGACAAGCGGGCTCGCGGGCCTTGAGCACGTCCCATGCCGTCGCGGGCTTCACTCGGGGAGCACCGCGGGAATCGCGCGTCGTGTAGCCGCCGGAGCCACTCCGCCGTGGACTCGCAGGCAACCCGGCGCCCGGCGGGATGCCGCCCGCCGGACAGTCTCATTGGACCCGGGCCCGATGCGCGGCCCCGGAATCCAGTCACCTCCACGCAGGGTGTGAGCTTCCGCTCTGCTCGGAAGCCTGGTCTCCGGCAGGGTTGGCTGGTGGATGGATTCGACACACCGTTCGATCCCGAAATACCCGCGCGGTGCAATACGATTCGGTACCTATGAGGAGCCCCCTGGATGATGGTCCGCCACCCTCCTCCGCCAGTGGTGGCGACATCGCGTATGTGAGCCCCCAGTCCGCTCGGGACATGGGCGCGCAGCTGCGCCTGTTCATCGACAGCGTGCGGGACTACGCCATCCTCACGCTGGATCCCGCGGGCTACATCGTGAGCTGGAACACCGGCGCCGAACGCATCAAGGGCTACAAGGCCGAGGAGATCCTGGGCCAGCACTTCAGCCGCTTCTACCCGCCCGAGGACATCGCCAGCGGCAAGCCCCAGATGGAGCTGGAGATCGTCAATCGCGAGGGCCGCTTCGAGGAGGAGGGCTGGCGCGTGCGCAAGGACGGCAGCCTGTTCTGGGCCAACGTCGTCATCACCGCGATGCGCGACTCGCAGGGCCAGCTCGTCGGCTACGGCAAGGTGACGCGCGACTTCACCGAGCGCAAGCAGGACCAGGAGCACCTGCGGCAGAGCGAGGAGCGCTTCCGCCTGATCGTCGAGCACGTCCAGGACTACGCCATCTACATGCTGGACGCCGACGGCCGGGTCTCCACCTGGAACGCCGGCGCGGAGCGCTTCAAGCAGTACAAGGCCGAGGAGATCATCGGCCAGCACTTCAGCCGCTTCTTCCCCCCGGAGGACGTGGCGCGGGGCAAGCCCTGGCACGCCCTCCAGGTGGCCGCCAGCGAGGGCCGCTTCGAGGAGGAGGCCTGGCGCGTGCGCAAGGACGGCAGCCTCTTCTGGGCCAGCGTCGTCATCACCGCGCTGCACGATACGCAGGGCCGGCTGGTGGGCTACGCCAAGGTGACGCGCGACATCACCCAGCGCAAGCAGCACCAGGAGCGGCGCGAGCTGGAGATGCTGCGCGACGCCGTGCGCGCCCGGGACGAGTTCCTCTCCGTCGCCTCCCACGAGCTGAAGACGCCGCTCACCCCGCTGCAGCTGAAGCTGACCGCCCTGCTGCGCACCGTGGAGAACCACCCTTCCGCCACCCTGCCCGTGGAGCGCATCGCCCGCGACCTGGAGGTGGCCCGCCGGCAGGTGCGCAAGCTGTCGGACCTCATCGAGGACCTGCTGGACGTCTCGCGCATCAGCATGGGCCAGCTGCGGCTGGACCGGGCGCCCATGGAGCTGACCTCGCTCGCGAAGGACGTGGTGGCCCGCTACGCCCCCCAGTCCGCGCAGGTCGGGTGCGCCGTCACGCTGGAGGCCCCCACCCCCATCGAGGGGAACTGGGACCGCGCCCGGTTGGACCAGGTCATCACCAACCTGCTCACCAACGCGCTCAAGTACGGCGCCGGCAAGCCCATCCACCTCCGCGTGCGCGTGGAGTCCGGGCTGGCCGTCGTGCGCGTGCGCGATGAGGGCATCGGCATCCCGCACGAGGACCAGCCGCGCGTCTTCGAGCGCTTCGTGCGCGCGGTGTCCGAGCGCAACTACGGCGGCCTGGGGCTGGGCCTCTTCATCACCCAGCAGATCGTCGAGGCCCACGGCGGCATCGTGCAGGTGCGCAGCGCTCCCGGGGAGGGCGCGACCTTCACCGTGATGCTGCCCCGGAGCCCGGACGTGGAGACGAACGTCACCCCGGAGGCTGGCGCGTCACCTGAGCCCGGAGCTGACGCTCCTCCCGAGCCGTGAGGATGTAGCGGTAGGGCACCACGCGCGTCAGCTCATGCAGCGTGGTGACGCCGTCCGCCACCTTCCCCAGCGCGTCCTCCACCAGCGTGCGGAAGCCGCGCGCCCGGGCGTGGCGGCGCAGCTGGACGCCCGGCGCCCCGGTGGCGATGAGCAGTTGCAGCTCCGGGTCCACCACCAGCAGCTCGAAGAGGCCCACGCGCCCCTTGAAGCCGGTGTGGCGGCACGCCTCGCAGCCCAGCCCCGCCCGGGGCTGCACGCCGTCCAGGAGCGGCCCCAGCAGTGACAGCTGATCCGCCGTCGGCGTCGCGGGCGCGGAGCACTCCGGGCAGATGCGCCGCACCAGCCGCTGCGCCAGCACCGCGAGCAGCGCCTCCGCGATGTCGCCGTCCTCCAGCTTCAACCCGCGCAGGCGGCTGACCGCGCCAATGGCATCCGCCGTGTGCAGCGTGCCCAGCACCACGTGTCCCGTGGCCGCGGCCATCAGCGCGGTGCTGCCCGTCTCCAGGTCGCGGATCTCCCCCACCAGCATCACGTTGGGGTCCTGCCGCAAGAGCGCGCGCAGCAGCGTCAGGTGCGGCAGCTGCGGCGACACCTGCTTCTGGTTCACCTTGGGGACCACGTATTCGATGGGGTCCTCCGCGGTGATGATCTTCTTGCGCCCGTCGTTGAGCCGCGCCAGCGCCGCGTACAGCGTCGTCGTCTTGCCGCTGCCCGTGGGCCCCGTCACCAGCACCAGCCCCTCCGGGTTGCCCAGCAGCCGCAGCACCGTGGCCTGCACCTCCGGCGTCATCCCCAGCTTCTCCACGGGCACCAGGCCCACCGAGGCGTCGAGCAGGCGGATGACCACGTCCTCGCCCGCCGGGGAGGGCACCACGCTCACGCGGAAGTCCACGAACTTGCGCCCCGCGTCGCCCTCGTAGAGCGCGCGCAGGCGGCCGTCCTGGGGCCGGCGCTTCTCCGCGATGTCCAGCCCCGCCATCACCTTGATGCGGCTCACCACCTCCGGCAACGAGTCCGGGGAGATGTCCGTGTACGTCTGGTGGAGGATGCCGTCGACGCGATAGCGCAGGTCCACGTCGTCCGTGTAGCTCTCCAGGTGGATGTCGGACGCGTTCTGCGCCACCGCCACCGCGAGCACGTGGTTCACCAGCTCCACCGGCGTGGGCCGGTGGGACAGCGGCGTGCCGGCCTTCAGCACCACGTCCACCGACGCGTGCACCCCCGCGCCGAAGCCCACCTCCAGCGCGGAGTCGATTTCATAGCGGTTGAGCCGCACGGGCCGCACCGGCCGGCGCAGGAAGTCCGCGATGCGGTAGCGCACGGACAGGTCCTCCGGGTCCAGCATCGCCACCGTCACGGGCTCCGTGTCGTGGGCCGCGTCCACCTTCCCCATCACCGCGACGCCCAGCCGCCGGCAGAAGGACTCCGGGAGCAGCCGCAGCGATTCGCGGTCGAGCGTGAACTGGGGCAGTTCGGAGAACGGGGGCACGTCCGGGGGAGCCATGGCCCGCCGGATTATCACGGCCCCCCGCGTGCCCCGCCAGGGCTGCTGTCCTCGCGCCCCATGTCGCGGCCCCCCCGCGGCTCCTCCCGCCATGCCGTCGCTGCGGGTGTTCGCCGTGGCGGTGCTGCTGTTCGGCTCGCCGCTGCGCAGGCTGTGGCTGGCGGAGGGCGCCCCCGCCTCGCTCCCCTTCCTCGTGTGGCTGGGCGTCATCGCCCTGGGCGGGTGGGCGCCACGCGCTCGCGCAAGGTGGACGTGCGCATCCTCGCGGCCACGCACCGCGACCTGCCCCGCCGCGTGCAGGAGGGGTTGTTCCGCCAGGACCTCTCCTTCCGCCTGCGCGTCGTGGAAATCCGCCTGCCGCCCCTGCGCGAGCGCGGCGAGGATGTCCCCGCGCTGGCCAGGCACCTGCTGGAGCGGGCCAGCAAGCGGATGGGGCGCCCGCCCGCGTCGCTGTCCCCGGACGCGCTGGCGGCCATCGCGCAGCACCCGTGGCCGGGCAACGTGCGCGAGCTGGAGAACGTCATCGAGCGCGCGGTCATCCTCGCGGACGGGCCGCTCATCACCGCCGACCTGCTGGCGCTGGAGCCGCCGGGCGGGCCGGGCGTGGACAGCAGCCCGCCCGTGCTGGAGGAGACGGACTTCCCGCCGGTCGCCGTCAGCGAGGCCCCCCAATCGCCGGACTCCATGGAGGAGTACTTCCGCCGCTTCGTGCTGGAGCACCAGGACCGCATGGGCGAGACGGAGCTGGCGCGCAGGCTGGGCATCAGCCGCAAGACCCTCTGGGAGAAGCGCCAGCGGCTGGGCATCCCCCGCACCCGCGCCTGAGCTTTCGACGCGTCGACGGCTCCCCGCATCGGCGCGTCGAACCCCGTCGAAGCCCCAGGCGCGCGCCGCGCTCCAGGGGGAGCGGCGCCGGGCACGGCGGTTGCTCATGGGTCCTGGCATCCACCGGACGCCAACCCCCGGTGGCCCAGGAGAACACGCCCATGTGCAGCCACAACAGCCGCGGACCGGATGGCCAGCTCAAGTCGGGTTACGACACCGCCTGAACCCCGACCTGACCCGCACCGCCGCGAAGAGTGTCTCTCCCATGTCGACGGAGCAGACCGCCAACTGCGTCGTCGTCAACCCGTGGGGCGGGACCCTCACCAACGTGGTGCTGCGCCACCGCTACAGCAACAACCCCAGTTACTCGAGGATGACAACGGGAAGCGCTGGTCGTGCAAGCAGAACTTCTACTGCACGCTGAAGTCCTCCGACGCGAACACCACCGTCTCCTTCTTCGTCAACCGGTCCTCCGAGCAGCTGCAGATCCAGATGATCAGCGGCGGCTGCGACACGTCCCTGTCGGACCAGCAGCCCCCAGGCACCACCACCTTCCCCTCTTCCGGATCCATTCCATGACCATTCCAGCGCAGGACCCCGCGCGACTGAAGCAGCTCATCGCGGCGGCCATGAAGGACTACCTGGGCACGCAGACGGAGATTGGCGTGTCGGCGGCGGTGTCCGTCGGCGACGTGCGCGCCAGCTACGTCGCAGGCCTGTCGGACCGCGCTGCCCAGCGGCCGGTGTTCGAGGACACGCTGTTCCTCATCGGCTCCGTGCAGAAGGTCTTCACCAACACGCTCGCCGCCGCGCGCATCGTGGAGGGGAAGATGGCGCTGACGGATCAGATCACCCGCTTCCTCCCGGGAGAGGTCCGCCAGCAGGGCACCGTCATCCGGCAGGTGACGCCCCAGGCGCTGGGCACCATGACGGCGGGCATGCCCGGCGCCAACGTGCCGGGCCAGCCGGCGGGCGCGCTGTACCGGGGAGAGGTGCCGCCTCCGGAGATGTTCGACTTCTGGACACGCTTCAACCCGGAGACGCGCGTGGGCACGCACTACAGCTACTCCAACGTGAGCGAGGTGACGCAAGGCTTCACCACCACCCTGGCCGCGCGGCGCAGCTACCCGGAGCTGTTCGCCACGGACATCCAGGAGCCGTTCGCCATGCGTGACACGCGCGTGGACCTCACCGGCATCCGCCCCGAACGCATCGCCCAGGGCTACACCACCCGGGGCAAGCAGCTGGGCTACCGGGGCGTGGGCTTCAACTCCACCGCGTCGGACATGCTGCGCTTCCTGGAGGGCAACCTCTTCCGCGTGCCCACCATGCCGCTGCTCACCTACCGCGCGATGAAGCTCGCGCACACGCCGCACTTCGAAATCTCCGCGCGTCAGTCCATTGGCCTGGGCTGGTACATCACCGACGCGGGCGGCGGCGTGAAGGTGCTGAGCAAGGCCGGCGGCAACAGCGGCTTCGTGGCGTGGGTGGGCTTCCTGCCCGGACACGCCGCGGCGGTGGTGCTCCTCACCAACGGCCACCCGACCACGGGCGTCAAGCTGCCCGCCGTGGGCCGGCGCATCCTCCTGGAGGCCGCGGGGCTCCAGGCGCCCATCCATCCACCGGATGCGGAGGACGACGCGGACGCGGGCATCGCCCCCGACGACGGCGCGGAAGCCTGAGCCGGCACGGGCAGGGGCCACGCGCGCTGACGCGCCGCGTGGCCCCTGTCTCGTCGCGGGGACCGGTGTGACTCGGGTGTTACGACGCGCTGCACGAATCGTTACGGGGGGTAACGCCCTGTCACCTTCCGCCACACCCTGACGCGGCGAGCCAACCCCCAAGGTCCTGAAACCCGGGGTGCACGCGGGTGGAACGCGCGTTGCTCAGGGGATGGGGACCCATGCGCCCCCTGCCCCATGCCCTGTCGCGGTTGTTGGTGCTCACGGCCCTGCTGACCGCGCTGCCGGCGGCGGCGGGGAAGATTCAGCTCGGCGACGACGCGGTCCTCAACGTGGACGTGCTGCTGCATCCGCAGATGCAGCTCGTGAAGGACGGCGCGCCCACGGGCGGCGTGGGCACGGACTTCTTCCTGCGCCGCGTGCGGCTGCTCGTCTTCGGCTCCATCACGAAGAAGCTGTCGTTCTTCATCGACACGGACCAGCCGAACTTCGGCAAGAACGGCGACTACAGCCCCGCCTTCTACATCCAGGACGCCACGGTCGCGTACGAGTTCGCCGACAAGACGTGGGTGGAGGCGGGCTTCATCCTCGCGCCGCTGTCGCACCACGCGCTGCAGGGCGCCATCGCGCTCCACACGGTGGACTACCACTCCGACCTCATCCGCTACCCGCCAGGCGTGGGCAAGGTGTGGCGCGACATGGGCGTGCAGGTGCGCGGCTTCGCGGGCCCGTGGGCGTACCGCGCCGCCATCCTCAACGGCGTGGAGGGCGCGAAGCTGGAGAACGGGCAGGTGGTCAACCCGGACGACCTGCCGCGCGCGGTGGGCACGGTGCGCTACAACGTCTGGGGCCACGAGTACGACCCATTCCTCCGGGGCATCTACTTCACGGACCAGCCCCTGCTGTCGTTCGGCGTGGCCGGGGACTACCAGTACTCCGCCATCGCCACCGCCTCCGGCGTGCACGACGCGGTGGCCCTGGCGGCGGACGTGTTCCTGGACGTGCCCGTGGGCGACGACCAGGAGTTCGTCCTCCAGAGCAACGTCTTCTCCTGGCAGCAGGGCTTCGACAACGTGCGCAGCGGCACCGGCTTCTTCGTGGAGCTGGGCTACCGCATCGGCATCATCGAGCCCGTCCTCACCACCGAGTACTTCAACGGACGCGTGGCCGCGCAGGACCTGCTCACGTTCCGGCCCGGCCTCAACCTCTGGTTCCAGAAGCACACCTTCAACCTGAAGACGGAGGTGGCCGTGTCGCGCGCCGGGGACATCGCCCGCGCGACCACGGGCATCACCGGCACCGCGCAGCTCCAGCTCTTCTACTGAGGACGCCCCCCATGGCCCCGCGCCACTGAAGGCGTGCCCTTCGCCACATCCCTCCTCACCCACCGGAGCGCACCGATGGATGGCAATTCGAAGGACGACCTGCTGAAGGCGCTGGCCGCGAGGCGCTGGCGCGTGGCCGGCGCGCTGACGGTGGCGATGCTCGTCGCCTACCTGGGCTTCATCCTGCTCGTGGCGTTCAACCGGCCGCTGATGGGGCACCAGCTCGTGCCCGGGCTGTCCGTCGGCATCGTGCTGGGGGCGCTCACCATCCTGCTCGCCTGGGTGCTGACGGGTGTCTACATGCTGTGGGCGAATCGCAAGTACGACCGCGCGCTCGACGAACTGCGCCGCTGAGAGAGGCCCCCCATGAATCCCTCGACCGCGGGCACGCGGATTGGCCAGCCCAACACCACGGCCATCCTCTTCTTCCTCCTCTTCGTCGGCATCACGCTGGCCATCACGTACTGGGCCGCGCGCAAGACCAAGACGACCTCCGAGTTCTTCGCCGCCGGCGGCGGCATCAGCGCGGCGCAGAACGGCTTCGCGCTGGCCGGTGACTTCATGAGCGCCGCCAGCTTCCTGGGCATCGCGGGGCTCGTGGCCACGTCCGGCTTCGACGGGCTCATCTACTCCGTGGGCTGGCTGGTGGGCTGGCCGGTGGTGACCTTCCTCGTCGCGGAGCCCCTGCGCAACCTGGGCAAGTACACCTTCGCGGACGTGGTGGCCTACCGGCTGAAGCAGACCCCGGTGCGCCTGTCCGCCGCGGTGGGCACGCTCACCGTCGTCGTCTTCTACCTGATTGCCCAGATGGTGGGCGCCGGCAACCTCATCCGCCTGCTGTTCGGCCTCTCCTACGAGACGGCCGTCGTCATCGTGGGCGCGGTGATGATCCTCTACGTGCTGTTCGGCGGGATGATCGCCACGACGTGGGTGCAAATCGTCAAGGCGGTGCTGCTCCTGGGCGGCGCGACGGCGCTGGCGGGCGCGGTGCTCTACCCGTTCGGCTTCAGCCCCACGGCCCTCTTCCGCGAGGCGGCGAACCGCTACGGGCCGGAGGCGCTGGCGCCGGGCAAGCTGGTGTCCAACCCGCTGGAGGCCGTCTCCCTGGGCGTGGCGCTGATGTTCGGCACGGCGGGCCTGCCGCACATCCTGATGCGCTTCTACACGGTGCCGGACGCGAAGGCGGCGCGCACCAGCGTCTTCTACGCCACGGGCCTCATCGGCTTCTTCTACCTGGTGACGTTCATCCTGGGCTTCGGCGCGTCCGTGCTGGTGGGCCGTCAGGCCATCATCGGCGTGGACAAGGGCGGCAACATGGCCGCGCCCATGCTGGCGGAGGCCGTGGGCGGCACGGGCTTCCTGGGCTTCATCTCCGCGGTGTCCTTCGCCACCATCCTCGCGGTGGTGGCGGGCCTGACGCTGTCGGGCGCGGCGGCGCTGTCCCACGACCTGTGGTCCAGCGTGGTGCGCAAGGGGCACGCGCCGGAGGCGGAGCAGCTCAAGGTGGCGCGCATCTCCAGCCTGCTCCTGGGCATCCTGGCCGTCCTCCTGGGCGTCCTCTTCAAGAACCAGAACGTGGCCTTCATGGTGGGGCTGGCGTTCGCCATCGCGGCGAGCGCGAACTTCCCCGCGCTGCTCCTGTCCATGCTGTGGAAGGGCTTCACCACCAAGGGCGCGGTGGCCAGCATGCTGACGGGCTCCCTCAGCGCGGTGCTGCTCATCTTCCTGTCGCCCACGGTGCAGGTGGACCTGCTGGGCAACGCGTCCGCGCTCTTCCCGCTGAAGAACCCGGGCATCGTCACCCTCCCGCTGTCCTTCGTCGTCGGCTGGGTGGTGTCCCTGCTGTCACCGGAGGCGGAGGCGTCGCGGCGGTTCGCGGAGGTGGAGCACCGCATGCACGTGGGCGCGGGGGTGCCCCCGCCCGTGACGGTCCCCACCGGCGTCGCGGGCTCGGTGCCCCCGGGCGTCCCGGAGGCGCCCCAAAAGGATTGAGGCTGCTCGGCCGTCCTCCACGGTTTCTTCCTCGGCGTGGAGGACAGGGCGGAACCCGGGAGTTTCCAAAGGGGCTCGGGTTCCGCCCTTCTTCTTCCCCGTGACTACTTCCCGCGCGTGAGCGGGAGCACGTCCTGCACCAGGTGGACGAGCACCTTGCCGGGCTCCTCCTCGTGCACCATGTGCGCGGAGTCCTCGAACCAGACGAGCTTCTTCGACGGCGCCTGGACGGTGGCGTACCACGCGTCCAGGAGCTGCGCGGACGTGGTGCGGTCATGCCGGCCGTGGAAGAAGACGACGGGCAGCGCGAAGCGGTTCGCCTTGGTGAGGTTCAGCTGGGTGATGGGCCCCCAGAACGCCGCGAGGCTCAGGTCCAGCCCCTCGTCGCGCGCCTGCATGTCCTTGTCGGTGACGTCCGGGCTGTAGCGCCACACCTCCGCGCCGTGCCAATCCGGCGCGCGCCAGCCGTGCGTCTCATAGTGCATGAGCCAGCGGCGCTCCTTGTGCAGGTTGGCCAGCGTGCGCGAGGGGTCCTTGGGGTCCGGGAACGGGGCGATGGACTCCAGGTCCGCGATGGCCTTCGCGTTGCCGTCCGCCCTCGCCGCGGCGAGCGTGGCCTCGTAGCCCAGGACCTCGTTCCTCGGGATGTCCACGCCCTGGCCGATGCCCACGTAGGCGTCGAACCAGTCCGGGTGCTTCTGCGCGAGCTTCACGCCCAGCACCGTCCCCCAGCTGTGGCCCACGAGCACGATGCGCTTCTTGCCGTACGTCTTGCGCAGGTACGCGGCCACCTCCTCCGCGTCCGCGACCATGCGGTCCACCGTCATGGTGGGGCGCACCTTGTCCGGCGGGTTGAGGGCGTACGTCTTGCCCGCGCCGCGCTGGTCCCAGTGCGCGACGGTGAAGTACTCCTCCCATTCGCCCTGGTAGAAGTACGCGGTGGGCAGCGCGGTGAAGCCCGGCCCGCCGTGCAGGAAGAGCAGCAGCGGGTTGTCCTTGTGGCGTCCCCGCACGGAGATCCACTGGTCGATGCCGCCGATGCGCACGGCCTCCGCCTTCTCGATGCCGTCCGTGAGCACGCTGCGGCGGGCCTCGCGCATGACCGCCTGCGGCGCGGGGGCTGGCTCCGCGGCGGCCGGGAGGGCCGCGAGTGACAGGCCCAGCAGGCAGAGGGTGGCGCGCTTCGAGGTGTCTTTCAGGGTCCGCATGCCCCTTGAACGGACGGGCCTCCAGGCCGATTGCATGGCCCGGGGCACGCAGGAGCGCCGGGCGCCTCATGGATGGGAGCGCAGTTGCTGCTGAAGCTCGAGCAGCGGTCGCTGATCCGAGCGCATGCTCCCGCGCAGGGGAACATCCAGGTCCACCAGGGTGAACATCACGGCGGTGAGGATCACCACGAAGATGACCCAGGGCAGCCCCCCTCGATTTCGCGTGTCCGGCCGGAAGCCCAGCAGCATCGCCGAGCCGAGCATTCCGATGAGCAGCAGGACGAAGATGGTGTCCGGGATGATGTTGCGGGACGCCTCCAGGCGCTCGGCGGAGACGTCCAGCACGTTGTTGAGGGCCTCGGTGGTGAGATTCAGGACCGCGGTCGGGGTCCCTGCCGCCACCGCCTCCAGCAGCGACCAGAGCTGCGCCTGGAGCGCATCCGATTCCCGCAGCCACTGCGCGAAGCGCTCCGGGTCCTTCGCGTCCGCGTACCCATTGAGCCTGACATCGACATAGCGGCGCAGCCGGGCCTTCATCTCACCGCGCGTGGGCTCCGGGAGGAAGCTCGAGCGCAGGTAGAGCGTGCCAATGGCGTTCGCCTCCTTCACGACCAGGTCGCGGCGCAGGGTGTACCGCTCCGAGGCCATGGAGAAGGAGAAAGCGAGCAGCAGCGCCACCAGGCCGAGCACCGAGGCCTGGAGCGCCGACACGTCGTCGAGCCCCTGCCTGCGGTGGCTGAGCCGGTAGCCGAACTCCAGGCTCAGGAAGAGCAGCGCCATCACCCCCAGGGCGAGCGCCCACGTGGGCATCATCTCGACGATTCGCATCGCGCGCCGGAAGACCTCCGCGCCCCGGCCTCGGGGAGCCAGGAACGGTGGCCCCGGAAGCCCGTGGAGGCAACGTGGCCCTCCGGTCCAGGGCCGGCGGTGCTGGTGAACGTTCCGGGGGCGGGCGCGCGGGGGATTGCGTCTAAGCTGCGCGGCCTGTGAACCGCCCGTCCGAACAGAGCCCCCCGAGCGGCTTCCGTGCCCGCCTGCACACCATCATCTTCGAGGCGGACACCCCGGCGGGCAGGGCGTTCGACATCGCCCTGCTCTGGGCCATCGTGTTCAGCGTGGTGGCGGTGATGCTGGAGAGCGTCGCGCAGGTGCGCGCGGGGCATGGCCCGCTGCTGCACACCGCCGAGTGGGTCTTCACGGTCCTCTTCGCGCTGGAGTACGTGCTGCGCCTCATCGCGGTGCGGCAGCCGCTGCACTACGCGCGCAGCTTCTTCGGCGTCGTGGACCTGATGGCGCTCTTGCCGTCGTTCCTGAGCGTGCTGTTCCCCGGGGCGCAGACGCTGCTGGTCATCCGCGTGCTGCGCCTCTTGCGCGTCTTCCGCATCCTCAAGCTGGGGCACCTGCTGGGGCAGGCGGAGGTGCTGCTCACGGCGCTGCGCGCCGGCCGCCCGAAGATCATCGTCTTCCTGGGCACGGTGCTGAGCATCGACGTCATCATGGGCGCGGTCATGTACATGGTGGAGGGCGAGGCGCACGGCTTCGACAGCATCCCCCGGTCCATGTACTGGGCCATCGTGACGATGACGACGGTAGGCTTCGGGGACATCACGCCCAAGACGGTGCTGGGGCAGTTCATCGCGTCCATCCTGATGGTGATGGGCTACGGCATCATCGCGGTGCCCACGGGCATCGTGTCGGTGGAGCTCGCCGCCGCCACGCGTCAGCCCGTGGACACGCAGGCCTGCCCGGGCTGTGGCGCACAGGGTCATGACCTGGATGCGCGCTATTGCAAACGCTGCGGCACGTCCTTGTACTGGGCCCCCTCGCGGCCCACCGGGTGAATCCGTCTAGGATGGCCGGGCATGGCCCGCGCCCTCGACACGCCCGAATTGGACGAGGAACGGCTGGTCCACCAGTTCCCCGGCATCGACCGCAAGGCGGTGGGCGCGTTCTACACGCCCGCGCCCATCGTGGAGCGCACGCTGGCGCTCGCGCTGTCGCACCTGGGTGACGGGCCGCTCACGGTGGTGGACCCGGCCTGTGGCGCGGGGGCCTTCCTCGCCGCCGCCGCGCGGCACCGTCCGGACGCGAGGCTGTGCGGCCTGGAGCTGGAGGCCGGCGTGGCCCGCCTGTGCCAGGCCCGCGTGCCGGGCGCGGACGTGCGCGTGGGGGACGCGCTCCGGGGCGGGCTGGAGCCGCTGCTCGCGGGGACGCCGGAGGGGCACGCGGAGTTATGGGTGGCAACCCGCCCTACAACGGCACGTCCGCGGTGCTCAAGGACGCGGCCTGCTACGCGCGGCTGCGCGCCCTGGTGCCGCTGGCGATGCCGCCGGGCACGAGCCTCCGCGACGACTTCGCGTTCTTCCTCCTCGTCGCCATGAAGCGGCTGACGGTCCGCCCGGGAGTGCTGGCCTTCATCACGCCCGCGAGCCTGCTGGAGTCGTTCATCTACGCGCCGCTGCGCCACGCGCTGCTGGACGCGCTGCACCTGCGCGAGGTGGTGGACCTGGGCCCGGGCATCTTCACGGGCACGCAGGTGCGCACGTGCATCACGGTGTGGACGTCCCGCTCCGGCGCGGACGCCCCCGCGCCCCGCTACGAGCACAAGGGCGTGGGCCAGTGCTTCACGCCCGAGCCCCCCGAGTGGCGGCTCGCCCCCATCGCGAGGGAGGCCGCGGCGCTGGACGCGGACTGGCGGGCGCGGGGCGAGCTGCTCACCACGCTCATCCCGGTGAGCCTGCCCGGGGTGAAGACGCGCTTCGACGAGCTGCTGGTGGACGCGGACCGGGAGCGGCTGCTCGCGCGCCTGCACGCCTTCTGCGCCGCGACGCAGGACACGCTGGAGGACTTCGCGCGGGAGCACCGCCTGGAGCCCGCGCTGCTGCCCAAGCTGCGCGCGCTGAAGCAGGGGCCCGCGCTGGAGGTGGACGCAAGCCACGTGCGCCCGTTCTTCCGCTACGGCGGCGCGAGGCACCGGGGCGCGCTGCCGCCGGAGGCGAAGGCGTTCTGCTACCTGGACCGGCGGCTGATTCCCCGGGGCGACCACCGGCTGCGCGGTCCGTATGATCCGCACCAGGACGCGGTGAAGCTGCTGTTCAACGTGCGCGAACGGCCCCTGTCCGCGGCGCTGCTGGAGGAGCCCGGCTGCGTGCACGACCACCGCCACGCGCGGTTCGCGCCGCTGTACGTGCCCCAGCGCATCCGGGATGAAGGCCTGGGCATCACGAGGGGCGCGACGTCCCGCGACGCCCTGGGCCCGCTGGTGCCGAACCTGTCGCCCCGGGGGAGCGCCTGGGCGGAAGGGCTGGGCGGCCCGGAGGCGGCGTTCCGCGCGGTGATGCGCTTCCTGAACGGGACGGCGGTGCAGCGGGTGTGGGCGCCCGCGTTCGGAGCTTCCCGGGTGGTGCCGGTGCCCCTGGACGGGCCGCTGCCGGAGTGATGACTCCCCATCACCGGGCGCGCGCCGGGGTGGACATTCCGCAGCGAGCAGGGCCTGCGGCGGGTAGTGTCCCGCGCCGCTGCGTAAGCCCTTTCCTGGAGTTTCCAAGACATGACGATCCGCCCCCTGCTGGTTGCCGCCGCCCTCCTCTCCACGCCCGCCCTGGCCCAGGACGCCGGGACGCCGGCCCCCGCGGACGCGGGGATGAAGCCCGCGCCCAAGAAGGGCGCGACGGTGAAGGCGATGCTGAAGGACGCGCAGGGCAAGGACGTGGGCGAGGTGACGCTGGAGCAGGCGCCCAAGGGCGTGCTGGTGAAGGGCATGCTGATGAACCTGCCCTCGGGCGAGCACGCCTTCCACATCCACGAGACGGGCAAGTGCGAGGCGCCGGACTTCAAGACGGCGGGTGGCCACTTCAACCCGACGAAGAAGCACCACGGCGCGCTGTCGCCCAAGGGTCAGCACGCCGGCGACATGCCGAACCTCTACGTCCCCCAGGACGGCAAGGTGCGCTTCGACGTCTTCATCGCTGACCTGAAGGTGAAGTCACTGCTCGACAAGGACGGCTCCGCCGTCATGGTGCACGCCAAGCAGGACGACTACCACACCGACCCCACCGGCGACGCCGGCGGCCGCATCGCCTGCGGCGTGGTGGAGAAGTCGGAGTAGTCACTTCCGGCACGGGAGAGGCTCGCGCTGTCAGCAGGGCGGGCCTCCCCGGCCGGTGATTCAGCTGGCAGCCGCGTCGAGCACGTCTCGAATCGCTTCCAGGCCTCCATCGAACGTCGTCTTCAACTCGCAGTGCCGTTGCTTCAGCGCGCTTTTGACTGGGGTTGAAGCAAAGTCGCTCTTGTTGCGGTTCAGGAAGAACGAGCCCCGAGAGGACAGGGGAGCATCCTCCAACCGGCTCACCACGGACGCGAGCACCACCGCATCCGAGAAGTGGAGCGCGAAGTCTTCACCCTGGAATGCCTCCGCGCGGGAAAGAACCTCGCTGCTGACCGGAACGCTGTCCGAGCACTGGAGGAGTCGGGAGCGAATCGACTTCACCCGTGCATCCGCGTCCTGGGTGTTCTTCACCAACGAGCTGATGACCGTCTTCCACGCCATGAACTGGGCGTCGGAGAAGCCCGGTGCATGCCGCCGATTCCGCAGCTCCTCCTCCAGCTGCTTTTGCAGCTGCATGTGCGCATGTGCCCGGCGGCGCAGCGTCTCCGCCGGCTCGATGAAGCAGAAGGCGGGGATGACCAGTTGGATGGTGCCTGATTCGGCAAGCCGGACCACCGCTTCGCAGGCCTGGACCTGTGCCTGCTCGAAAGCCATCTCCAGGACAAAGTTCGTCTCAACGAAAACCCTCAATCCACCGCCCCCCAAACCACCTCTCCATCCGACAGCACCTGGAGCAATCCTGTTCGGGTCAACGAAGACGGGCCCGAGCTCATCCTTTGCTTCGAGGTCAGGTCGTTGAGCCACCAGGACACGAGCATCTCGAAGGCAGCCGGATTGATTTCGGTGGGGAGAATCTCGGCACGCGTGAAGTACGGGGCCAGGATTTCCTTCGCATCCAGTGTCCGCGTGGGTGTGCCGGTCTTCACCTTGGAAAGTTCCCAGATGAAAAGCCGCAGCGGCGTGACCAGCACGAACAACTCCGCGGTGGGGCGCAGCTCCATCTCTTCCAGATCGAGCCAGAACTGCTTCGCCCAGGAGCGCGTGGCGCGCGGGTGGGCCCGCGCCTCGATCTGCGCCCTCAGACGCCCGGTCCGGTCATACACCGCGAAGTCGAAGCGGGACCGGCCATGCGTGTCGGAGCCCGAGGACGAATGCATCATTCCTCCATCGTAAGGAGCCCTCTGACACGGCGGCAATGAGACTGCCGGGACGTCTCCGGCTACACGTACCCGAACCGCCGCCGCGCGAACCACTCCGCGCCCAGCAGCGCGATGAGCGCCACCAGGTAGTACCAGCGGTCCCACAGCGGCTGGTCCTTCGCGCGCCCCACCTCCACCACCGGCGGATCCAACAGCGGCACGTCCGGCATCCCGTCCCGCGGCAGCTTGAACGCCTTGCCCTCCGTGACGCTGGCGATCTGCTCCATCAGCTCCGGCCGCACCGACGCGTCCGACAGCTCCGGGCCCACCGCGCGCACCGCCACCGCGTCCTCGCCCTTGCCCAGGTCCGTCTCCCCCTTCTTCGCAGACGCGAGCAGCTTGTACGGCCCCGGCGCCGGCGGCGCGAACTCCACCCGCACCACGCCGTCCGCGCCCGTCGTGCCCGTCTGCACCGCCACCGGCTTCTGCGTCGCCACGGAGAACAGCTCCACGCGCACCTGCGCGCCCTCCGCCGGCTGGTAGTCCGCCATCCGCGCCTGCACCACCACGCCCACCGGACGCCCCGGCTCCACCGACGGCGGATCCGCCGTCACCTTCAGCGTCGTCAGGTCCGGGTCCCGCACCAGCCAGCGCAGCGCATTGCCCCAGAAGCGGTCATACGCCCGGTTCGGAGAGCCGTCCCGGTGCGACGTGAACGCCCACGACCACGTCGCGTCCGTCGCCACCACCATCGCCCGGCCCCGCCCGTAGTCCCACACCGACACGAGCGGCGCGTTCTTCCCGTCCACCGTCAGGAACGGGTGGTCCATCAGCACCGTCGCCCCGGGCCGCGCCCGCGTCAGGTTCGCGCCCGGAATGGGAGCCAGCTCCCCCCACGTGCCCTCCGTGCTCGCCGCGCCCGTGCCAATGGACGTCACCGGATGCCGCAGGCCCTCCGGCGTGAGCCGCGGCTTGAACGGCTCCGCGTTCGCGGGCCCCGCCGCCTCCACCGGCAGCGCCTCCATCAGCGTGGGCATCGCCGCGCGCCCTTCGCCCAGCACGCTGTCGCCGCCAATCATCACGAACGCGCCGCCCTCGTGGATGTAGCGCTCCAGGTTGCGCTCGTACTCCGCGATGGACAGCGACGGATCCGAGTAACCGAAGTTCTGGAAGATGACGACGTCGAACGTGTGCAGCTTCGTGTCGAAGATCTCCTCCATGGGGAACGGGATGAGCGACAGCTCCCGCTCGTTCGACACGCCCGGGTCGTCCGACAGCGTGCGCAGGATGTAGAACGACACCAGGTCCACGTTCGCGTCCTGCTTGAGCAGCCCGCGCAGGAAGCGCTCGTCCCACGACGGCCGGCCCACCACCAGCAGCACGCGCACGCGGTCGCGAATGACTTTCAACGTGAACGAGCGGCTGTTGTTTTCGCTCACCGCCTCATCCGGGAACGTGGGCACCGTCACCGTGTAGACGAACCGCCCCGTCTGGTCCGGCGTGAAGGTGAAGGCCACCGGCTTCACGTCGTCGGCGGTGGTCATCCGCACCAGCTTGCTCGCCACCGTCTTGCCCTCCTGGCTCAAGACGACGGGGATGTCCTGCCCGGAGAACCCGCGCCCGTGGATCTCCACCTCCACCGTCAGCGAGTTGCGCACGAAGGCGAAGTCATCCACCTTCAGCCCCTCCACCGACAGGTCCTTCAGCGCCTCCTGGCCCACCAGGAACGTGGACACCGGCACGCCCAGGTCCGCGAGCGCGGCCCGCGCCCGGCCCACCGCGCCGGCCTTCAGCTCCGTGTTGTCCGCGCCGTCGCTGAACAGGAGCACGCCGGACAGCTTGCGCGACCCCTGCCCGCCGGACCCCGCGGCCCGCAGCGCCGCGAGCAGGTCGTCGTGCCCGCCCGCGCCGGCTCCTGGGAGAGCTGCGCGGCCGTCACCGGAGCGAGCTCCGGATCCACGCCGTACACCTCCACCGTGAAGCGGTCCTGCCAGGACGCGAACGTGGGCGCCGCCTTCTCCAGGAACGCGGCCACCTGCGCGCTGCGCGTGGGCCCGCCCGGCTCCGACGGGAAGTTCATGGACGCGCTGCGGTCCACCAGCACCGCCACCCGGTTCTTCATCCGCGCCACCTGCAGGTGCCGGATGCCGGGCTCCAGGAGGAAGAAGAACGCCGCCACGCCCGCGCCCAGGCGCAGGCCCCACAGGAGCAGCTTGCGGCCCCGGGACGGCTCGCGGCGCACGCCCCACGCCGCCAGCGCGATGCCCAGCACCAGCCCCACGCCCAGCAGCACCAGCGCCCAGACGGGCAGGGGCGACAGGCTGACGAGCTTCCACGCGTTGAAGGACGGGGAGTTCATTCGGTCGTGCGCTCGGGGAGGTCCGTCAGCGCCGCTTGTTGAGGATGAGGGGCAGGTGCACGGCGTCGTCCTTGTAGTCCAGGCAGAGCGCGTACATGCACAGGTTGATGCCCAGGCGGATGGCCAATTCGCGCTGCGGCTCGCCGCCGGGGGACACGTCGAACTCGTAGTCGCCGGACTCGCTGCGGCTCCACGCGCCCGCCACGTCGTTCTGCGAATAGATGACCGCCGCGCGCTTGCCCAGGCTCGCCACCAGCGGCAGCGGCTTGTGCAACAGGCGCCCCGGCGCCGCGTCCAGCAGGAAGAAGGACTTGAAGACGACGTGCGTCCCCGGCGCCTCCTTCAGCGGGCTCTGCGGCAGCACGCGCGCCATCTCCCGGCGGAAGCTGGCGTCGAAGCCGTCCCCGTCGCTGCCGTCGTTGGCGTCCCCGAACACGAAGCCGCCGTACGTGAGGTAGCGGCGCAGGTTGGACACCTCCGCGTCACTCAGCGCGGGAAAGGCCCCGTCCCCTCCGAAGTAGAGGAAGGGGTACTCGAAGAGGTCCGGGCTGCTCAGCGCGAACGGGCGCGCGTCCGGGATGACCTCCACGGAGGTGCGCCGCTGCAGCTCCCACGCGAGCCGGCGCAGGCCCGACAGCCGGACGTCCCAGCGGCCCCCGTGCCGGGCCACGGCGGGGATGAAGCGGCTCTTCTCACCGAAGGCGGCCGCACGCCGGGACAGCAGCGGGACGAGCGCGGACGTGGCGAGGAGCAGGTTTCGACGGGAGAGGGACCGCACGGGCATGGGGACCCGCTTATACCGTCGGCGGGTGCCTGCATTCCCTGGTATAGACGCGCGCCATGGCGAAAGGCGGACAGACGGAGTCCGGCGGACCCGGCGGACCCGACGCTCCGGGCCCGGCGCCCGGCCCGGCTCCCGGCTCGGCTCCCCACTCTCCTGGCGCTGACGACGTGCGCGCCGCCTGGGCCCGCAAGGACGCCGGTGACGTGGCCGGTGCCCGGAAGGACGCCGAGCGCATCCTCGCGGGCAGCCCGTCCCCGGAAGACCGTGAGCGGGCGGAGGACCTGCTGCGCTCCACCGCCACGCCCCGCGCCCTGTACGGGTACGCGCTCCTGGGCGCCGTCATCCTGGCGGTGCTGCTGGGGCTCGCCCTGACCCGCTATTCCTGACGGCCATTGCCGCTAGGATGGCGCGTCATGGAAGGCTTCCTCCAGGCGCTCAAGTCGTACCAGTCCTTCAACCCCTCCGGCTGGGTGGGCATCTACCGGCTGCTGCCCATGTGGGTCGGCGTGGTGGTGGCGCTCGCCGGGCTGGTGCTGCTGCTCGCGGGGGGCGGCAAGCTGTTCCGCGCGGTGGCGGGGCCGGTGGGCGCGGTGCTGGGCCTGGTGTGGACGGGCGCCGTCACCCAGCGGCTCAACCTGGGAGCGGACCTGGATCCGCGCCTGCCCACCCTGGCGGCCGCGGCGCTGATGGCGCTGGGCTTCCTCTTCCCGCCCGCCGTCACCTTCGTGGGCGTGGGCGTGCCGCTGGGGCTTCTGGCGGGGCAGATCGCCGGGCCCAGCGACTTCCTGCTCGGCTTCGGGCCGGGCTTCATCGTGGGCGGCCTGGTGGGCGCCGTCCTCCACCGGCAGGTGAGCGGCATCGTCGCGTCGGCGGTGGGCGCGTGGCTGCTGGTGATTGGCGCGCTCGCGGCGCTGCACCAGGTTGGGGGCGTGGTGGAGGCGGTGGCCAGCCGGCCCTGGGGCGTCATCATCGCCGCGCTCCTCTTCGCCCTGGCGGGCAGCGTGTACCAGCTCGCCGTGCGCCCCTCGGACGATGAGTCGGATCAACAGAAGGCGGAGAAGCAGCGGCTGAAGCAGCGCCTGGCGGAGCAGCAGGCGCTCGAGAAGCGTTGGGGGGTCAAGTAACCCCTGTCCCGGCAATCCTTTACGCCGGGGGGGCCGGAGCGTAGATTCCGCCGGCTTTCCCCTCCCCTTCCTCGAGCATCGATGGGCCAGGCCAGCCGCAAGGACAAGGACACGCAGAAGCAGGAAGGGTCGCCCCCGGCGGCCACCGTCCCGTCTTCCCCGGAGGCCTCCCAGCCCACCGTGCCCCATGAAGCGTGGCGCAAGCCCGCCGGCATGGGCCGCAAGGGCTGGGCCGTCCTCGCCGGCGCCGTCGCCTTCATCCAGCTCCCGCTCATCCACTACGCGCTCTTGCGCGGCCAGGCGGACGTCACCGCGACGGTGCCCTACCAGCAGGCCTTCAACGACCCGGGCGTCGTCGCGCGCGACTTCTTCTCCACCGGCGCCTACTGGCGGGTGACGAACGGGGAGCTCCTGGGCCCCGCGCCCAAGAACAACCCGCTGTGGCTCCAGGCCGTGCTGCCGGACGACGTGGCGGTGGAGTTCGACGTGCGCCCGGAGTACCCCGAGGGCGACATCCGCGTGGAGCTGTTCGGCAACGGGCGCGACCCGGCCTCCGGCTACGTGCTGGTGCAGGGCGGGTGGAACAACAGCCTGTCCGTCATCGCCCGGCGCGACATCAACGCCCCCTCGCTGGACGTGCTCCAGCGCAGGGCCGCGCGCATCGCGGAGAAGGGCGGCGGCCAGGGCGCGGACCTCGTCGCCACCGGCGTCTTCAAGAGGGACACGGCGGTGCGCGTGGAGTCCCGCGTGGGCGCCCCCATCCAGTCCGGCCGCACGTACCACTGGCGCATCGAGCGGCGCGGCAACGTGCTCAGGTGGGCCATCGACGGGCAGCTCGTGGCGGAGCTGGACGACCCGTTCCCCTTCAAGGGCCAGGGCCACGACCGGCTGGGGCTGTCCGGCTGGGAGTCCCAGCTCTTCTTCGACAACCTGCGCGTCGGCACGCCGGACTCCATGCCCGCCACCATGGCGGTGAAGCAGGAGCCCACCCTGCCCCCGGGCCCCTCCGAGGACGACTTCAACCGCGCCACGCTGGGTGACGCGTGGAACGTCACCAACCCCTCCGCCGTGAAGCTGGAGGACGGGGCGCTCGTGGTGCAGAACGTGGGCAACCGCCCGGTGTGGCTGAAGAAGCCCCTCCCGGAGAACGCCGTCATCGAGTTCGACGCCTGGAGTGACAGCCCGGACGGCGACATGAAGGTGGAGGCGTGGGGCGACGGCCGCTCCTTCTACGCGGGTGACCCGCGCCTGCAGTACACCGCCACCGGCTACGTCTTCATCTTCGGCGGCTGGCGCAACACCCAGTCCATCATCGCGCGCCAGCACGAGCACACCAACGACCGCGCCGTGCGCGACGGCGCCGCGGTGGTGCCCGGCCAGCACTACCACTTCAAGATCACCCGGCGGGATGGACTCCTGTCGTGGGAAGTGGACGGCAAGCCCTTCCTCACCCTCCAGGACGCGTCCCCCCTCTACGGCCCCCGGAACCAGTACTTCGGCTTCTCCGGATGGCAGACGCGCGTCCACTTCGACAACCTCAAGATCCAGCCGCTGTAGCCTTCCCCCGGGCGGCGGAGGAAACACCCGTGCGCAGAGTCGGAATCTTCGGCTGGGGCGTGGTCGCCCCGCGTTCCCCCAACATCGAGGCCTTCGCGAAGAACCTCGAGTCGTCCGAGACCTGGCTGACCCCCTTCAACGGCTTCGGTCCGGACAACTTCCTCGTCGGCACGCCCACGTTCAACCTGGCGGACTACAAGCCCTGGATTGACGCGCGCTTCCCCGCCAACCGCTTCTCCCAGCTGGAGCGGAAGATGGGGCAGCCCACGCAGTACGCCATCGGCGCCTTCATCCAGTCGCTCGCGCAGAACCCGGGCATTGAAAAAGAGCTCCAGGCGCTGGGCACCAAGGCCCACGTCTACGTGGGCACCGGCCTGGGGGACCTGCCCACCATCCAGCACATCTCCCTGGACCTCTACCGCGCCCAGCGCCGGTGGGACCGCTTCTGGGCCTCCCCGGAGAGGAACGGCGCCCTGCGCGAGTGGCGTGAGACGCGCGAGCCCCTGCCGGGCCTGCCCCCGGCGCCCTCCACGATTGAAGAGGTGGAGCGCGACAAGGCGGAGGACGACTGGTGGCACTTCTGGGCCGCCCGCTCGCCGGAGCTGCGCGAGTACCTGGAGGAGCTGCGCGAGATTGAAGCCATTGGCGTGCCCGACGAGGGCGACGTGGAGTCCGCCAAGCTGGCCGTCATCAAGGAGAAGCGCACGCGCAACGGGCGCCTGCAGAAGAAGTGGAACGCGCCCGAGCCGCCGTGGAACGCCGTGTCCTCCAACGTGCTGTGGAACATCCACAACACGCCCGCGTCCCAGGTGTCCATGCTGGGCCAGATTACCGGCATGACGTTCGCGCCGGTGGCCGCGTGCTCGTCCTTCGGCTACGGCCTGAAGCTGGCCATGAACGCCATCCGCCTGGGTGAGGCGAAGGCCGTCGTGCTGGGCATGACGGACGCGGCGCCCAACCCGCTGGTGGTGGGCGGCTTCTACAACGCGCGCGTCATCTCCGCGGACGCCGCCGTGTCCAAGCCCCTCACCGCCCTGCGCGGCACGCACATCGCCGGCGGCGCGGTGGTGTGGGTGGTGGGCGACTACGAGTACTTCACGCAGAAGGGCTTCAAGGCGCTGGGCCTGGAGCCCGTGGCCGTGGGCGTCACCGCGGACGCGGACCACATCATCACCCCGTCCAAGGAAGGCCCCACCCTGGCCATCCGCGACGCGCTGGACGCCGCGGGCTGTCAGCCCCAGGACGTGGGCAGCTGGGACCTGCACGCCACCGCCACCCCGGGCGACTTCCTGGAGGTGCAGAACCTGCGCGACGTGCTGCCGGAGTCCGTGCTGATTACCGCGCGCAAGGGCACCTTCGGCCACGGCATGTCCGCGGGCGGCGGCTGGGAGCTCACGGCGCAGTACCTGGGCGCGCAAGCCGGCAAGGTGTTCCCCACGCCGCTGGCCGCGCCGGAGCTCAACAAGCAGATCGCCAAGGTGCACGGCCGCTTCGTCTTCAACCAGGAAGTGGCGGCGCCCGAGGGGTGCTCGGGCAAGCTGTCCATGGGCGTGGGCGGCATCAACGCCTGCATCATCTCCCGGCCCTGGAAGTAGCCCCTTACGGGTACTTCGCGGACGCCTCGGCCTCCAGGGCGAGGCGCCCTTCGGGTTGAGCTTGCGGAAGAACTCCAGCTCCAACTCCAGGTCGCGGTAGCTGGCCTTCTGCTCCGGGGCCAGGCCGCTGGCGCTGCGCCCCACGCCGTTGGGGTCCGCCAGGCCGCCGGTGGACGCGCTGCCGCCGCCCTTGTCGGTGGCGTAGCTGACGGCCACGGACTGCTGCACGCGGTCCGTGCGCAGCGCGCGCAGCACCACCCGGCCATCCGCCAGGGTGAGCCCCTCGATGAGGTAGCGCGTGGAGGACGTGGGCCCCAGCGTGCCGCCGCCGGAGTCCAGCCACTCCGTCTCCAGCACGTACTGGTTCTGCAGCTCGCGCCACGAATAGCCGCGCGCGTCCATGATGGCCTTCACCTCCGGCCACAGCTGCGCGAGCGGCTGCTCGTAGGCGACGGTCGCGGTGCGGTCGCGGAGGTAGTTGTCGCGCTGGTGGCCGGCGCAACCGGTGAAGAGGACGGCGGACAGGGTCAGGGCCCACAACGGGGCCGCGCGAAGCAGTTGGCGCATGGGGGACGAGCTCCCGGACGGGAAGCAGTGGGGTGTGGAGGCCGCCCATCCTAGCGCGGCCCTCCCCCGCCCCGCGCCCCCACCCCCTGGAGGCCACGGCCGCCTGTCAGCCCTTGGGCACCGCCACCATGTCGAAGTCCGGGATGCGCTCGCGCATGAACTCGCGCATCCGGTTGATGAGGGCCGCTTCAATCTGCCGGGCGCGCTCGCGGCTGACGCCGTACTTGTCGCCGATGTCCTGGAGCGTGAGCGGTTCGTCCGCGGTGAGGCGGTGCTCGAAGATGTAGCGCTCCTTGCCCTCCAGCGTCTGGGCGAAGGCGTTGAGGTTCTCCCGGAAGAGGGCCTTCAACTGTTCGCTGCCCAGCCGCTCGTCGGCGGGCACCGCGCTGGACGGCAGGTAGCGGTCCGCCCGCGTGGCGCCCGAGTCCCCGTCGTTGCCCAGCGGCGCGTCGAGCGACATCTCGTCGTGCCCCAGCCGCTGGTCCATCTCCACCACGTCCTGCTCGGAGACGTTGAGCCGCTCCGCCAGCAGGCGCGGGCTGGCCTCGAAGCCCTGTGAGACGAGCTTCTCCTGCTCCTGGCGCAGCTTGAAGAAGAGCTTCCGCTGGGCCTCGGTGGTCCCCAGCTTCACCATCTTCCAGTTGTCCATGATGTAGCGGAGGATGTAGGCGCGGATCCACCAGGCGGCGTAGGAGCTGAGCTTCACGCCCCGGTCCGGGTCGTACTTCTTCACCGCCTGCATCAGCCCGATGTTGCCCTCCTGCACCAGGTCCAGCAGCGACAGGGGGTTGCGGTGGTACTCGTGGGCCAGCTTCACCACGAGCCTCAGGTTGGAGGCCACCAGGCGGTAGGCCGCCCGCACGTCCCCCGTCGCCTGGTACTCCTTGGCCAGCCGGTGCTCCTCCTCCCGGGTGAGCAGGGGGTGGCGCGTCACCTCGGCCATGTAGGCCTGGAGGGGGTCCCTGTTGGTGATGGCGGCGCCCTCCGCCTTCACCAGGGTGGCGGGCCTCACCGGACGGGCCGGGGTGGCCACCTCCTCGATTTCCGCCTCCGCCTCGTTCAGCTCCGCCAGGTCCGGCTCCAGGGCATCCGGGTCCTGGGCGGCTTCCTCCACCTCTTCCTCCGGAGCGCCTGGGGCGGTCTCCCGGGCGCCTCCGGCCGGGCGGAGGCCGCGGGACGCTTCGCGCGGGGCCGGGGGGCGGCCGGTCCATTGGTTCTCTTCCTCCCATTCGCCATGCGCGCTCCATACCCCAAAGTGCCGCGATTGTTGCCAGAGGGTAATGCAGGGGCTATGCCCATGCCCGATGAGCGACATCCAAGAGCCCACGCCGGGAGCCCCGGCGCCTGACGAAGCCACGACGCGTCCCGGCGAGTACATCGCGGACATCAGCTTCGAAGAAATGAACCTCTCCGAGCCCCTCCGCCGCGCGCTGGCGGAGCGCGGCTACACCAGTCCCACCCCCGTCCAGGCCAAGGCCTTCGGCCCCGCGATGGCGGGCAAGGACCTCATCGTCCGCAGCAAGACGGGCACGGGCAAGACGGCCGCCTTCGGCCTGCCCCTGCTGGAGAAGATCCCCGCGGACGAGAAGCGCGTGCGCGCCCTCATCCTCTGCCCCACGCGCGAATTGGCGCTCCAGGTGGCGGAGGAGCTCACCACCCTGGCCAAGTACAAGGGCGTGAAGGTGGCGGCCATCTACGGCGGCGCCTCCATGAAGCAGCAGGAGGACGCGCTGGAAGAGGGCACGCCCATCATCGTGGGCACCCCGGGCCGCGTCTTCGACCACATCAACCGCGGCAACCTGAAGCTGGACGGCTGCGACCACGCCATCCTCGACGAAGCCGACGAGATGCTGAACCAGGGCTTCTACGAGGAGGTGACGCGCATCCTCGACCGTCTTCCGAAGACGCGCCAGGTGCTGCTCTTCAGCGCCACCGTCCCCACGGACATCCAGAACCTCATCGCGCGCTACACGACGAACGCGGAGACGCTGCTGCTGTCCGGCGACGTCTTCACGGTGGAGCACATCCACCACATCCGCTACGACGTGTCGGATCAGTTCCCCAAGCCGCGCAACCTCATCTACATCCTGGAGAAGGAGGAGCCCTCCAACGCCATCATCTTCTGCAACACGCGGGATGACACGGCGCTGGTGACCGCGGTGCTCAACCGCAACGGCTTCGACGCGGAATTGCTCAACGGAGACCTGCCGCAGAAGGAGCGCGAGCGGGTGATGGGCAAGGTGAAGCGCGGCGAGGTGGCCTTCATGGTCGCCACGGACATCGCGGCGCGCGGCATCGACATCTCCGGGCTGGAGTACGTCATCAACTACTCCCTGCCGGAGGACCCCGCCGTCTACCTGCACCGCGTGGGCCGCACGGGCCGCATCGGCAACAAGGGCACGGCCATCAACCTCTTCTCCGGGCGCGAGCTGGCGACGTTCACCGTGCTGGAGAAGAAGTTCGGCATCAAGTTCGAGATGCGCGAGATGCCCGCCCCCGAAGAGGCGATGCACCTGTGGACCGAGCGCCACCTGCGCGAGCTGCGCGAGGGCATGGGCTCCAGCATCTTCGAGGGCTTCCTGCCCCTGGCCTCGCAGCTCAAGCAGCGCCCGGACGCGGACGACCTCATCGCCTTCCTCATCAAGTACTACTTCAGCCGCCTGCGCATGGAGAAGGCCCAGGCCGCCGGGGAGACGGAGAAGCGCGAGCCGGTGGAGCAGCGCAAGCCGGTGGAGCGCCGGGGCAAGGACCGCGAGCGCGACCGCGAG
>NZ_JBKGHJ010000339.1:0-9745 GCF_046520365.1 Corallococcus sp. 4LFB | reverse complement strand
GGCATGCCCTACGAGGCGGCGCGCGCGCGGCTGGAGTGGGCGCGGCACCTGCCCCCGGAGGCCCCGGAGCGCGCGAGGCTGCTGCGGCGGGCGGTGGAGGACTTCACCCGGCTGGAGGCGCGCGACGACCTGGCGCGGGCCCTGGCCGAACAGGGGACGGCAGGGTGACGAAGCGATGATGTGGGTGCGGGACGTGGCGTTGCTGTCGTGCCCGGATTGCCGGGGCCAGCTGGTGTGGCACGGGCAGTGCGAGGACGGCCGGCTGGACGAGGGACGGCTGCTGTGCGGCGGCTGCGGCGAGACGTGGGAGGTGGCGGACGGGCTCGCCCGGCTGTACCGCGAGGACCGCGTGCAGGGCACGGACCGCCTCATGCGCCACCTCTACGACGGCCTGCCCGCGCTGCATGATCCGCTGACGGCCGCGCTGACGCCGCTGTTCCAGTCCGTCTCCGAGTCGCGCATGCGCGACGGGTACATGCGCCGGCTGGAGCTGGGCGCGCTCAAGCCGCGCGACGACGGCCAGCCCGTGCGCGTGCTGGAGGTGGGCGTGGGCGCGGGCGCGAACCTGCCGCGCATCCGGGGCGCGCTGCCGCCGGGCCTGCCCGTGGAGGTGTGGGGCCTGGACCTGAGCACCGGCATGCTGGCCCAGTGCGAGAAGCGGCTGCGCAAGGGCCGGGGCGTGAGGGACACGCGGCTCCTGGTGGCGGACGCGCACGTGCTCCCGTTCCGCGACGCGACGTTCGACCGCGTCTTCCACGTGGGAGGGATTGGGAGCTACCGCCAGCCCGCGGTGGCGCTGCGGGAGATGGCGCGCGTGGCCCTGCCCGGCACGCCGCTGGTGGTGGTGGACGAGCAGCTGGACGCAACCTTCCGCCCGTCGCTGTTCCAGCGCGCCGCCTTCCGCGCCCTCACGTTCTACACGCGCGAGGCGAAGAGCCCGCGCGCGCTGCTGCCGCAGGGCGCCGAAGGCGTCATCGAGGAACAGGTGTCACCGTTCTACTACTGCCTCACGTTCCGCGTTCCGGCGGCCGTCACGGGTTGAGCACCAGGTCCAGCAGGCGCAGCGTCATGCCGCCCGTGAAGTCGATGGTGGCGCCGTTGAACCAGGCGGCGTCGTCGCCCACGAGCACGGTGACGAAGCGGGCCACCTCGTCCAGCGTGCCCATGCGCCCCGCGGGGGTCATGGCCGCGTGGCGCGCCTCCAAAAGGGCCAGCGCTTCGGGCGAATAGACGTGGCGCAGCGCGGGCGTCATCACCGTGCCGAACTTGAGCAGGTTCACGCGGTGGCCCTTCGGGCCCAGCTCCACGGCCAGGTGGCGCACGTACATCTCCAGCGCGGCCTTGGCGGCGCTGATGAGGCCGGTGTTGTTCAGGTGCGTCTCATCCAGGGGGTTCTGCAGGCCCAGCAGGCGCGCGTCCGGGGCCAGCAGGTCGCGCTGCACCAGCGCCTGCGCCCAGTACACGAACGAGTGCGCCATGCAGTCGAACGTGCGCTGGATGCGGCGCGGGTGCAGCCGGTCCGGGCCGTCGGAGAGGAAGTGGCCCACGGACGCGCCGGCGATGGCGTGCACGAACAGCTTCACGCTGCGCGGGCCCGCGCGCTGGAGCAGCTCGTCCGCGCCGGCCTCGGCGGCCTCGGGCGTGGAGGCGTCCGCCTGCCGCAGGTGCACGTCCCGGCCCAGGCCGCGCACGCGGGCCTCCAGCTCCCGCGCGGTGTCCACGTAGCGGCCCCGGTGCACGCCGAAGACGTTCAGGCCCGGCTTGCGCGCGACGGCCTCCGCGATGGCCGCGCCCGTGCCGGAGGAGGCGCCCAGGATGAGCGCCCACGCCGGGGCTGGAACACCCTCCGAGGCTGTGGAAGGGGCTCCGGCGGCTCCTGATGGCACGTGCATGGTGCGCCCATCATAAGAAGCGCGGTGCGGCGGGGCTCGGGAGATGAACAGCCCGTGCGGGCAGTGAAGTTTCACCGCGCGCGCACGGACTGGAGGGCCGTGGCCACCAGCGCGGCGTTGTCCTCCGCGCGCCGTCCGTCCGGAAGCGTGAGCGTGTCCTCCAGGCCGATGCGCGCGTCGAAGCCGTGGCGCAGGGCCAGGTCGAGCACGGCCCACGCGCCGCCCTCGGAGCCGTGCACGAGCAGGGGACGCGCGAGGCCCGTGGCGCGCAGCAGGTCCACCAGCGTCCGCGCCTCCTGGCACGCGGCCTCCGGCTGGGAGGACTGCGTCTCCACGAGGATGCGCAGGCACGCGGACGCGCGCGGCCACGCCAGGAGCCGGGGGACGTCCTCCGGGAACCACACGCCCGCCTCCACGCCGATGCCCGCGTCGAGCAGCGCGTCCGCGATGGCCTCCCAGCCGGGCTCGGACAGGTTGACGGAGGCGAAGTCGGGCCGGGCGCTCGCGGACAGCGCCTTCCAGCTGGCCACCCGCGCGCGGCGGGCCGTCACGTCCGGGAGGATCCACGCGCCGGTGCTCACACCCACCGGCACGCCCGGACAGGCGCGGCGGATGGCGGACACCGTCACCCCGAGGTCCGCCGCGTCCAGGGACTCGCCGCCGTGCGCGGCTCTTGGGTGCACGTGGAACGCGCCCGCGCCCGCGGCGTGACAGGCGGCGGCGTCGCGCGCGAGCGCTGCGGGGGTGACGGGCAGCCGGGGGTGCTCCGTGGCCGCGCGGGCTCCGTTGAGACAGGCCTTGAGCAGCATGCGCGGCATGAAGCCATGGATGCCCCCCGGTCCACGGGCTTCGTGAAGTTGCTCCGTTCGCTGGTGGAAACCCCGCTGCACCCAGGGAGGGGTGGGTTGTTCCCGGGTCCGGGAGCGTTTACCGAAGAAGGACGCATCCCCACGCCGTGGAGAAGGGGCTTCCCATCGTGCGTCCTCTGGAAAAGGTCGTGTTCGGCCACACCGTCGAAGGCCTGCTGGTGGCCCTGGAGGGGCACCTGGACGGTCCGCTGCGCTCCAGGTTGAAGGGCGTGGGGCTGGACCTGGACCGCAAGCTGGAGCCCGCCTATCCCAAGGACCAGTGGCACCAGATGTTGCTCCTGGGCGCGCAGGTGCTCTTCCCCAGTCACACCCCCGCGCAGGCGCACTGGCACCTGGGGCAGCGCTTCATCACGGCCTACTTCTCCACCCGCATGGGGCGCGCGCTGCAGGGCGTGCTGCGGTTGCTGGGGCCCGCGCGCACGCTGGAGCGCACGTCGCGCAACCTGGCCTATGGCAGCAACTTCCTGCACGTGGACGTGGAGCGCCTGGCCGCCACCGACTACCGGCTCCGGGTGAACGAGGGGGGCATCCACCCGGAGTTCATCGGGGCCCTCTGTCACTTCGGCACGCTGACCACGGGGGTGAAGCACCTCACCACCGTGGTGGAGGCCCACGACGGCCCTCCGCGACGTACCGGATGCGCTGGTAGCCGCGGCAGGGCCCCGGCCCTTCAGCCGTGGGAGACGACGAACTCCTGGTCTCCCACGCGCACCTGGAGCGTGCGCTGCACGCCCGAGCCCAGCTTCCACCGCACGCAGAGCTGATCCAGCCACGCCACGAACGCGGCGACGCGGAAGTCGTCGCACACCAGGTCGTCCAGGGCCATGAACACCTGCTGCACCGCGGAGGTCGCGTCGTTCTCCGCGATGACGGTCTCCAGCTGGATGGCCTTGCTCAGCGCGCTGAGCTTGTCGAGCAGGTCCTTCCAGAACGCGTACACCTTGCCGTACGGCCGGCTCCCGATGTCGCCCCCGTAGCGCGACGCCTGCACGAGCACGTCGGAGAACGTGCCCGTGGCGCCGCTCTGCTCCCAGTGCGACGCGACGAAGCCGTCCGCGCCCGCCTGGGTCTTCAGGTGGTACGCCACGGTGGCCCTCGCCTTGTCCAGCGTCCAGTCCTTCGCCCCGTCCTTGAGGTACGCGTCCCAGAGCGGCGCGTAGAGCTCCTCCCGGCGCTGGAGGCTGGTGCGCACGGGCTGGCTGGCCCGGGGCAGGGCTCGCGCCAGGCCTCGCGCGAAGGCGTTGCGTTCGAAGACGGGCTCGCTGCCCAGCTTCGCCAGCAGCCTGCGGAAGCTGGCGCTGTCCACCCGCAGCTCCAGCCGCGTGGTGGTCTTCGTGCCGGCGGGCGCCGCGCGGAAGAGGCGCTCCACCAGGGCCGGTGCGTCCGCGGGGAGGACCGCGCCCCAGACGGTGGCGGCGTCCACCGCGCGCTGGATGAGCTCCTTCGACAGCCCGTCCTCCACCTCGCTCTGCGCGAAGAGGGAGTAGTCGAACTCGTCCGCGCTGGGCGTGAGGCTGAAGCGCGGCATCTGGGCGTTGAAGTCCAGGCCCCAGCGCGAGGTCTTCCCGTAGAGCAGCCCCGAGCTCGTGTAGCTGCGCGCCCCCAGGAAGGCGTAGCGGCGCGGGCCCTGGCGGTGGTCGCGGGAGGCGTGCTGGACCACGGACCTGAGCTTGCGCCGGTCCTCCTGCGAGGCGAAGTTGACGTCGCGCCAGCCCAGGCCCAGGCCCCAGACGCGCTGGGACTCCACGGACCTCATGTGGAAGTAGCGCCGCAGCCACGCGTCCTTCACCCGGTGCTGGATGGAGGCCAGGTCGCCGGAGATGAACGCGCCGTGCGCGCCCGCCAGCTCCTGGACGGGCACCTCCAGCTCCAGGAGGGTCGCGTCCTCGGTGCTCCGCGCGTACTCGTATTCGAAGCCCGCCTTGAGCGCCCCGCTCACCACGCTCTCGACGAAGTCCTTCAGCTCCTCGTACGCGGCCTTCACCGACGCGAGCGTGGGCTCCACCGCCTTGAGGAAGCCCAGCTGCTTCAGCAGCGCGGCGGCCACCTGGAGCAGCGCGGGCGTGAGCGCGCCCTGCTCCAGGCCCTCGACGATTCGCAAGGCGTCCTGCACCCTGGCGTCCGCGGCGCCCAGGATGGAGGCGAGCAGCGGCGACGCGTAGTCCAGCGACACGCCCGCCGACACGTGGGCCGCCGCGGCGTCCGAGGTGGCCTTGCGGACCGACACGCGGAACGGCCCGCCGTCCTTCGGCCGCGAGAAGACGATGCGGAACTCGTCCTGGAGCGACACCGTGCCGCCGATGGACGCGCCCGCCTCCGCCTTCAGCTCGAACACCAGCTGCCCGGCCAGCCGCCTGGCGAGCGCCGCCACCAGGGACGTGCTGATGGCGGACCAGGACACCTTCACCCCGGCCTTCAGCTCCACGCGCGTCTGGAAGGACAGCGCGTCCCCGGGCTGGAGCGCCTGCACATCCCCCAGCACGAACGGCAGGCGCAGGGACTTCGCGTCCGAACCCAGCGCGTCCTCCAGCGTCTTCGTCGCGGCGTGGTGCCGGTAGTCCGCGACCTTCACCTGGAGCGAACCGCCGCCGCTCAGCTCGACGAAGGGGAAGTTGCCCTGGCCGTTGGCCTCCGCGCTCAGCTCCGCGGCGTACTTCAGCCAGCACGCGGCCCCGTCCGGCGAGAAGAGCGGCTCCGCCGTGGAGCCGTCCAGCTCCTTGGGGGGCACGCCGATGATGCCGTACGCGTCCTGGTCATCCCGGTCGTTGAAGAGCTCCACGGGGACCTTGAGCGCGCCCATCAGCGACACCTTGCCGCCCTGGATGGGGATGGCCGGGTGGCCGTTCAACTCCGCGTGGCCCAGCGCCTGCTCGTGGGCGGCGTTGCCCAGCGCGAGCTTCAGCGTGTTCACCGCGGGAATCTGGATGCTCCAGCTCATGAGGTCCCCCGAAACGTGAAATACCGCCGTCCATGGACAGCTGAGCAATCATTGCCGCGAGGCCTGCCTGGACGCCTCTGACGACGGGGAGGTGCGACTGTCCTCACCGTGAAATCGTCATCACCCCGGGGATGTAGGGGTTGTTCACAAGTCGGTATCCGGTCTAACCAGGGGGCACCCAGCCGCGTCATCCCCCGAGCCGCGGCGGGAGGAGCCCCCTGTGTCGAACCCCTCCGAGATCGTCTTCGGCCATACGGTCGAGGGCCTGCTGTTGGCCTTGAAGGGCCGGCTGGAAGGCCCGTTGCGCGCGAAGCTGAAGGACGCCGGGCTGGACCTGGACCGGAAGCTGGAGCCCGCGTACCCCAACGCCGTCTGGCAGCGCGTGTTGCAGACCGTCGCGACGGAGCTGTTCCCGAACGTGACCATGAACGAGGCGCAGTGGCTGCTGGGCGAGCGCTTCATCTCGGGCTACTTCGAGACGAACATGGGCCGGGCGCTGCAGACGGTGCTGAAGCTGCTGGGCCCTGCGCGAGCGCTGGAGCGCACGTCTCGCAACCTGGCCTCCGGCAGCAACTTCCTGCACGTGGACGTGGAGCGGCTGGCGGACACGGACTACCGCATCAAGGTGAGCGAGGGCGGGACGTACCCGGAGTTCATCGGCTCCATCTGCCACCACGCGACGCTGGCCACCGGCGTGAAGGGGCTCACCACCGTGGTGGAGGCCCGCCAGGGCCGCGCCGCCACCTACCGCGTCCGCTGGTAGCCGGCCGCGCCGCGTCCGGCGGGTGGCCTTGCCACCTGTCAGGTCCTGCTTGATGCTGAAGCCATGACGCAAGGGCCGCCCCCGGACGATGCCTCGGATGCCCTACGGGAGCTGGGCCGCCGGCTCTCCAAGCGGAGGAAGGAAGCCGGGCTGGAGCTTGAAGCCCTGGCCGCGCGTGCGCGGGTTTCCGCGCCCCTCCTCCGGACCTTCGAGCAGGGCGAGCAGGCGCTGGGACTCAGTGCGCTGACCCGGGTGGCCCTGGCGCTGGGGCTTTCGCCTACGGCCTTCTTTCATACGTCCGCGCCCGTGGAGCAGGCCCCCGTGGAGCCCGAGGCGCTCCTCAAGGGAAGCGCGATGAGCGCTTCGCTCTCCGATGAGGACCGGGCCTTCCTCGTGGAGGGGCTGCGGCAGGCGCGGGCCTTCAGCCTGCTTGGAGCGCTGCGGCAGGTCCCCCGGCTATCGGAGCAATTCCTTCCCGAGCCGTCCCCCAAGAAGAACGCCCATCAGGCGGGATATGCGTGCGCCCGGAGGGTCCGGGCCCTGCTCCCCGAGCGACAGGGCCCGCTGCGCAACCTGGGCCGGCTGATTGAAAGTCACTTCGACGTCCTCATCCTCCGTCATGCCTTCGGGAGTCCCGCGGTGCATGGCGTCAGCTGCCGCTCTGGGGACGCCCGCCTCATCGTCATCCACGCGGAGCTGACGCGTGAGCCCGTGCGCCGCTTCGTGCTGGCTCACGAGCTGGCGCACCAGTTGCTCGACCTGTCGGAGAGCGATGTGCGGACGGACGAGGGGCGTTTGGACTCGTCGCGCTTCTGGATGGAGAACCCTCCCGCCGAGAAGCGGGCCAATGCGTTCGCCGCCATGCTGCTGGCGCCAGAAGAGGCCGTGACGCAGCACCTGGGGGTCGCGAAGCCGGAAGGATACGGGTTGAAGCATGCCCGGGAGCTGGTCATCCAGGCCCGCACCCACTTCGGCCTCAGCTTCTCCGCCATGGCCTGGCACCTCTACAACCTTCGGTACATCCGAGAGCGCGAGACGGTGGAGGCCCTGTTGATGGCCCCGGACGAAACCGTCCTGGAAGGCTTCGAGGACGACACGCGCTTCACCGGCATCGAGCGTCGTGCCCTGGATGCGCATGCACACGAGCTGATTTCATCGAGCCGGGCTCGCGAGCTGCTTGGCCGCCCTGTCGAGGACCTGCTCGCGACATGAGGCGGTACGTCGTCGACACGGATGTGCTGGCGAACGTCCAGCGCGCGGGGCATGCCGTCACGCTGCGGGAGCTCGGAACCCTCCCCGTCGTCATCACGGACACGGTCTGGGATGAGTTGACCGTGGGCGCTTCCCTTGCGGGTGCCCCGGAGCGGCTGGTCCAGGAGGCGGAGGCGATGCTGAAGGCCATCGCGGGCGTTCCCACCGTCCTGGTGCCGCAGAGCCTGGAGGCCCGGACGCTGGTCCAGCTCCAGCTCCCGCCGGTGACGGAAGGAATGGGGGAGCACTCCGTGATTGCCTACGCCTGCCACCACCCCGAAGCGACGGCGATCCTGCATGATCGACGCGCCCTTCACCGCGGCATCGAGGAGCTTCGCGGGCGGGTCCTCTCCCTGCACGGGTTCCTGGACGTGCTGCGCCGGGAGCACGGGCTGGCACCGAAGGCCGCCCACCAGATTTCGGAGTGGTACTGCGTTCGCAACAAGCCGCAGCGCCGCCCGCTCTGGTGGTGAGGCTCAAGCCGGCCGCGCCGCGTCCAGCAGCCCCTGCACCGCGCCCGTCACCTCGCGGTGCACCGTCCGCAGCGCGTCCCGGTCCTCCGCGTCGAACCCCGGGGCCAGGTGGGTCGTCAGCGGATTTCCTACCCACTGGGTCATCTTCACCGGGAAGGGCAGGGACAGCGGCCACAGGCCCGTGGCGCCCACGCCCAGCCACAGCGGCAGCCGGCCGGGCATCCCCACGCGCTTGCCCCAGGCGTAGCCGTCGTTCAGGCCCACGTACGCGTCGTCCATGCCGTGGCCCGCGATGGGGACGATGGGCAGCCCGTGGCGCACGGCCAGCCGCAGGTAGCCCAGCCGCTCTCCCCAGTCCACGCGGTAGCGGTGCCGGAAGTCGCGGCAGCCCTCGCGCGTGCCCCCCGGCTGCACCAGCACGTGCTCGCCCTTCGCCACGGCCTGCGCCAGCAGCGGCCCGTCCCCCGTGACGAAGCCCAGCCCGTCCACCACCTGGCGCAGGCCGGGGATGCGGTCGAACGCGCCGTGCGCGATGCCGTGGGGCAGGTAGCCCAGCCGGTCGTGCAGCGTCACCGTCAGCATGCACAGGTCCACCGCCAGGGGCCGCCCGTGGTAGCCCACCAGCAGCTTCGCGCCGGGGCGCAAGAGCGGCTCCAGGTTCACCACCTCGTAGCGGTGGTAGCGCTGGAGCAGGCGGAACGTCGTCAGCCACGCGGCCCTCGCCGCCACCGCCGTCACCCGCCCACCCGGTACAGCACCGCGCCGTGCGCCACGCCCGCGCCCACGCCCACCATCAACACCCGGTCCCCCGGCTTCACCGGCCGCGTGCGCCACAGCCGGTCCAACCCCGTGCCCAGCGACGCGGAGCCCACGCTGCCCACCGTGTCCACCACCGTGACGCTCTTCTCCGCGGGCACCTCCAGCGCCTGGAGGATGGCCGCGAACATGCTCCCGTTCGGCTGGTGCGTGAGCACCCACTCCACGTCCGCCACCGTCAGCCCCGCGCCCTGCAGCACCGCCGACGCCGCGCGCGTCAGCGCCCCCAGCGCCACGCGGGTCATGTCGCGCGACGGCGTGAGGAAGCGCATGCCTTCGCGCTGGCCCGTCTGGTGCGGGTTCTCCAGGACGACGTCCGGCGGCAGCGTGCCGTCGTTGCCGAACGCCGCCCCCAGCACCCCTTCACCGGGCCGCGCCTCGCCCAGCACCACCGCCGCCGCCGCGTCGCCCAGCACCAGGTAGGGGCGCGGGTCCTCCGGCCGCGTGGTGCGCGACAGCAGCTCCACGGACACCACGCCCACCGGCCCCAGCCCCGTCGCCACCGAGCGCGCCGCCAGGTCGAACGCGCTCAGGAACCCCATGCACGCGTTGCCCACGTCCATGGCGTCGCACGTGCCGGACAGCCCCAGCGCCGCCGCCACCCGGCTGCCGTTGGCCGGCGTGGTGACGTCCCCGCCCATGGACGACACGAAGAGGATCCGCTTGAGCGCCGTCGCCGGAAGCCCGCCGCCTCCAGGGCCTCCCGCAGCCGCCCGGGCCCCAGGCTCCGGCCCGCGCGCGCC
>NZ_JBKGHJ010000338.1:0-9760 GCF_046520365.1 Corallococcus sp. 4LFB | reverse complement strand
CTTTTTGAAAGCCCCTGGTGCCGCAAGGCGCCAGGGGCTTTGTCTTTGCGGGCTTGTGACACCCGGCATTGCCGTGCGCGTCGTCGTGGATTGATCCGACGGGGTGCGAACGTACGGAGGGCCGGCTTTGAGGCTGGCCTGACCCTGCCTGCTTTTGCTTGAGTGGCGCTCCTTCCCCCTCTCTGGACAGGAGCCTCTCGCATGCAGCTGCTTCGAATCTACGCCGCCGGACTGTTCGCTCTGGGGCTCCTGCTGGTACCCGCTGAATCCAAGGCACAGCAGTCTGGAGTTCGCCTGGGCGTCGGCGCGGACTACTGGGTGGACACGAGCGCGGCCTTCAACTTCACGCTGGGCGTTGAAGGGCATGTCGCGGGTCCACTCTTCGTGGGGGCCCGCTTCGGCGCGGTGCTCGTCACCGATGGCAACATCATTGGCGTTCCGTTGGACATCTCGCTGCGTGCGACGGTGGGCCGCACCGTCTACATCGAGGGGCTCGCGGGCCCGTGGATCTTCTTCAAGGGTGACACCTTCAAGGCCCACGCGGCGTTTGGCTTTGGCCTCCAGGGCAAGGCCGCGAGCATCGGGGTCGAGGTGGGCTACCTCGATCCGAATCCCATCATCGGCCTGCGGCTGGGCTACAAGTTCTAGAGGCCGTGGCTCAGTAGTGCGGGGGACGCTCCTGCTGACGGGCGTCCACCAGGCCAGGCTCGGCGTCCAGCTTGCGCTTGAGTCGCTCCAGCTCTGCCTGGAGCGCGTCGATGACGCGCCCCTGCTGGTAGAGCACGTCGCTCAGCTCCTGCAGCAGCTCCTGCTGCTGCGTGTAGCGGATTTCCAGCTCGACCAGGCGCTTGTCTTCCATTGCCGTCTCCTCCGCTCGGGGACCGTGCCCATGAATACCCTTGAATACCTACAGCGCGCCCGTGAGCTGCTTGGACGCGGACAGCCCGAGCTGGCGGAGTCCGCGCTGAGTGACGCCATTGATGCCGCCGTGGCGGCGGAGGACCTGGTCCTCCTCACCCTCGCCCGGTTCGCGCTGGGGGAGCTGCTCTTCCAGCAGGGCCGGGATGAAGAGGCAATCCCCTTCCTCCAGGCCGTGGTGCGCACCGAACGGGCCGACGGCTCCGTGGACGCGCCGGTCATCGCCTCCGCCCGGATGCTCCGGCAAATCCGGGGACAGGAGCCTCGCTGAGCATGCCCTGCGCTTCAGGGCAGCCGGCACTGCTCCCGGATGGCGTCCATCCGCTGGGGGAAGCGCCGCTCCAGGTCCGTGCGCGTCTGGCGGGCTCCCTCGAGCCTCCCCGCCTTCACCTGGAGGGTGCAGAGGGTGGCCAGCGCCCGCGTGTCGGAGATGTCCAGGCGGTCCGCCTGTCGCAGCGCCTCTTCCGCGGCGTCCGCGTTGCCCAACTGGAACCAGGCGATGCCTAGCTGGAAGTGGCCTTCCGCGAGCTTCGGGTCCTTCTGCACCGCCTGCTGCAACAGCCTTACGGCTTCGCGGCTCCGGCCCTCCTTCGTGAGCACCAGCCCCTGCTCCACCAGGAGCCGGGCCGCGGGCACCTTCCCCTCCAGGGAGGTGAAGACCTTCAGGGCGTCCTCGGGCCTTCCCATCCGGCTGAGCAGCCGGCCGTAGCGCACGCCGACGAGCGGATCTCCGGGTGCCTGGCTGTAGGCCCGGGACAGGGCCTCCGTGGCGCCCTCGATGTCGCCCTTCTCCTCGCTGAGGTCCGCCCGGAGCAGCTCCGCCCGTGGGTCCATTGGCGCGAGCTTCCGGGCCTTGCCGAGCGACTGCTCCACGCAGCGGGTCATGCGCTCCCGGTCACAGATGCGCGCCAGCAGGAGCTGGGTCTCCAGCGCGTTCGGGTCCCTTCGCTCGGCCTCCAGGGCCAGGTCGTGGGCTTCCGCTGGCGCTCCTTCGCGCAGGAGCTCCGCCGCCGTGCGCAGGTCCGCCGCCGTGGCCTTGTCGTTGTGCTTCAGGGGCACCAGGAACCGCAGGCGGCCTTCCACGTTCTCCGTGGCCCGGGCGATGGCCAGCTCCTGCTCGGGCATGTTGCGGGGCAGGAACAGGGGGATGACGTGGATGGCGAGCGCCACGCCGCAGACCCAGAGGACGCCTCGGAGCCCCTGGTTCCAGCGCCGGCCGGTCCGCTGCCCCGGTTCGTTCGTTGCCTCGCTCATGAGGGGTTTCTAAACGGCGCGCAGGTGGGGGCGCAGGCCCGAGGGAAGCTCCAGCTCACAGCTCCAGCACAGCTCGAAGTTCGCCGGGTTCTCCTCGCCGCAGCGGGGGCACGTCACCGAACGGCTGGCGGCTTCCTGGTTCGCCTGGAGCTCCCCGAGGACCTGGCGCCCGGCCTCCAGCTCCTCGGACCACAGCCACAGCTCCACCCAGGCCTCGGTGCTCGGTATCTCACCGCTCAGCGGGACCAGGGACTCGCCGCGGATGTCGACCGAGAGCCCGGCTGATTCCAGGGCCCCCGCCAACATCCGTGCCTCTCCGACCGTGCGGTGCACGGAGAACTGCACGCGCTTCATGCTGCTTGTCTGTCAGAACCGGGGCGTCAGGGCAACCTGCCCCGGTTGCTTCCCTGCTGTGCCCTGGCAGACGTGGCCCTCACGGGCCGTGCGGCCCGCCCGTCATTCGTCGTGACGGAGCTGGTGCGGCAGGACGGCGTGGGCGTGGCGGGGGCCCGGGCGTGGAGCTCCGCCGTCAGCAGGGCGTCCAGCTCCGCGAGCAGGCGATCATACCCGCCCCCGGCGCCCTTCGCGGGCAGCCGCTCCGTGGCGAGCCTCAGCCGGGGCGTCTCCTCGTCCTCGAAGGCCAGGGTCACCGCCAGCCCGTCCGGGCCTCCAGCCTGGGGCGCGAGGGTGGCGGGTTCGGGCTCCCGCTGGAGGGTCTCCAGCAAGGGCCCCAGCCGGCGGATCTCCTCCTGCGTCAGGTCCCGCTCCATTACCGGTTCGCCCTGCTCCAGGACGCGCAGGTGCTTCAGGCCTTCCACTCGCAGCGCCTGCGCGCCGGTGTTCGTCCGGCCACTGCGCTCGTAGGTCACCGTCTTCACGCGCCGTACCTCCCTGGGTTCAGGAGTAGGCATCCGCCTCCTCCTTCGCATCCGGAGCAAAGCGCGCCCGGCGCTCCCGGTCCCGGAACGACAGCCCGAGCGACTGGTGCCGGACACTGTGCAGCGCCCGCTGGGCCCCTGCGCTTCCCGGGCGCGTCTCCCTACCGTGCCTTCGTCCGGGCGCCCATGTCCGGACACAGGGAGGACGCAGAACGATGAGCAAGCACAAGACCCCGAACCCGAATGATCAGCGCTCCAACACGAAGAACCCCGAGCGCCCGGAGCACAAGTCCGCTCAGGACAACCGCGCGAACCAGATGAACCCGAACCGTCCTCCGAACCCGCCGTCCCACATGCCCTCGCACGGCGGTGGCACGACGGGCGGGGACGACTCCTCGAAGCGCTGACCACAACCGGAGAGGCCGGCCGCGCGTTCGGGCCGGCCCCTCTGGCGGTCATGGGTCAGCGGACGCGCGGCGAGCACTCGCCTTCGCCACGGTAGTGGCCCACGGTGCGCACGAGCGCCGTCACGAAGTCGCGCAGCGTCCGCACGCTGCCCGCGCCTCCCGTGCCGTACTGGTTCGACGGCAGCGACGTGAGGTCCACCAGGCCCAGCTCGTCGAGCGTGACTTCACCGTCCGGACCGACGATGCCCACGCTGTCCGCTCCGGCGATGGCGTCAAAGCGCATCTTCGCGTCGGACGACTGGAGGTCGTCGAAGAAGAGGTGGTCGCCGTGGAGGGTGAGCTGCACCGTCTCCGTGCCGCCCTTGGGCACCGTCACGCCGTTGCCGATGTCCTCGTTCTCGCAGTGCTCGTAGAGGGTGTTCGTGGCGAAGCCCCAGTGGAAGCGCTTCGTCACGGTGCCCTTGGTGGCCGTGCCCTCCACGTAGACGGACCAGCCTTCGGTGTTCATCCGCGTCACGTCCTCCGCGTCCGCGTTGCCGGCGGTGGCGTCCGCGACGGGCGCGATGGCGTAGCTCACCTCGTCCCATTCCTCGGCGGCGAGGTCGTTGAACTTCGCGACGTCCACAGGTCCCGGACGGTGCACGTCGTACACCTTCGCGGCCGTCTGTTCGGCGGCGGTCTCCCCTTCGTGGTTGGCAACCTTCACCTCGCCCAGCTTCACGAGGAACTTGTCGTACTTCACGCTCCAGCCGTCCTCGAAGGCGCTGGCGGGGATCTGCTTCTCGATGAAGTCCTCGCCGTACGTGGTGAACGTCACGTTGCCCTGACCCGACGAGCAGGCGACCCCGGCGAGACAGGACACTCCCATCAGCCAATGCTGCTTCATTGCGCGGCTCCTTCCACCCACGTCACGACGTAGGCGCTGGTGTCTTCCACGCCGCGCACCAGCCCGTTCTGGGCCTGGCTGCCGGCGGGGAAGGTGGAAACGCCGGCCGCGTCCGGAAGCGACGCGGTGGCGAAGTCGATGCGGTCCGTCCATCTCCCCAGGTCCACCGCGATGCGCACGAAGCCGGCCTCCTGCTGGAGGTCCCGCTCGAAGCGGACGCCTTCGATGGCCTTGGGCAGGTCCACCGTCGCGTCGAAGCGTACCGTGGCTCCGGACGTGTGCGTCGCCGTGCCACGCACGTGCGCCTGGTGGCCCGCGAGCACGCCTTGCGCGTCCGTGGCCGCCGTGGGCGTCACGAGCGTCAGCTCCAGCGAGCCGTACGAGCCCGTGACCGCGTTGGCGTCACCCAGGTTGCCGCCCGCGAGCAGGTCCACCGTCTGGACGTTCAGCACCTCTCCCAGCGCGTCGCCGGGGACGTAGTGGCCGGGGTGCGCGTTCGCGGTGCCTCCGATGAGCGAGTACCAGTCGAAGCGCGGGGCGCGGCTCGACAAGAGCACTCGGCCTTCGAAGAAGCGCACGGAGCCCACCGAGAGCTGCGCGGCTTCGGGCGTCACCGTCCAGCCGTACGCGTTGGGAGCCGTGGGCGCCGTCGCCGTCATCGTCACCGCGAAGGCGCGGCGCTCTGCTTCCGTTTTGCCGCCGCAGCCCAGGCTCAAGAGGGTCGCGGTCAGCGCCAGCGCTCGGAGCGGGGCGGGGAGTGGGTTCATCACAGATGGACCTCCAGGGTGAGCGAGGCCACGCGTGGCGACCCCGCAGTGAAATGTCTGGCCGGCACGAGGCTGGGCTGGGAGGTGGGGTCGAAGCGCGAGCTGTAGACGAACTCGCCGTCGCGCCAACGCGTGTTGAGCAGGTTCTTCACGTCGAGCCGCAACGCGAGCGCTCCCCGGCGCAGCGCGGCCTGCACGTCCGCGAGGAACACCGTGTGGCTGTATTCGTCGTAGGGGAGGGGGCGCGGCCCGATGAGCGTGAGGCCCGTGCCCAGGGACAAGACGGATCCGATGCCGGGCAATGGTTTCTCCCAGCCCACGTCCGCTCGCGCGACCAGCGGCGCGAAGTAGGGGAGCTTCGCGTCCGTCCTCGTCACCGTCGCGTTCGCCACCGTGGCGCTCAGCGCGGCGGTGACTCCTTCGAGCGGGCGCGCCTGCAGGGCCGCGGAGATGCCCGTGCGCAGCGTCTCTCCCGTGAAGACGGTGGTGCCCACCGTGTGGTCGAAGAAGAAGTCGTCCGCCACCTGCGAGCCGAAGACGCTCGCCTGGAAGGACAGACGTTCTCCTTCCTTCCGGGTGCCCAGCTCCGCGCCGTGCACGTTGACGAAGGGGGCCTGTTCTCCTTCCGCGAGGCTCCGCGCCTGCGGAGAACGGAAGCCGTCCCCGTAGCTGGCGAAGAGGGCCCAGGTGTCCGTGAGCGCGTATTCGACGCCGGCCTTGGCTCCCCAGTGCACTCCGAAGGCGCTGCGCGAATAGCCCTGTCCGTCGTAGTAGCGCGGGTCGCGGAAGGCGAGCGCGTCGAAGACCTCCACGCCCAGCGCGTCGGCCCGGCCTCCCAGCCGGAGGGCCCAGCGGCCCAGGGGGAGCCTCGCTTCGGCGTAACCCCAGACATCCGTTTGTGTGATGTCCGCGTCCACTTCGTCCGCGAAGAAGGTGCCGTCCGTCTCGCGGTAACGGCGTTGCGTCTGGTGGATTCCGTCGCGCCTTCCTCCGAGGCCGAGCTCCAGCGCGACGGGGCGGTCGAAGAGGATGACCTGTCGGCGGTGTTCGGCGCGCAGGCCCAGCGTGGAGCCGTCGTTCGTCTGCTCCAGGCCGTCTCCCCGGTCGTCCACGCGGTAGCCCGTGAAGTTGTTGCGCAGGCGCAGGTCCGAGAGGATTCCGAAGGCCTCCAGCCTCGTGCGCGCGGTGCCTTCACGTGGCAGGTCCACTCCGATGAGGAGCTGATGCCTGGAGACCGTGCCGCCCTGACGTGGGAAGGAGCCGGAGTAGAACGTGCGGCGCCCAGCTTCGAGGTCGTCCTCGCGCACCACGCCCGGGGAGTCGAAGCGCGTGACGTAGCTGCCTCCCAGGATGCGCGCGCTCAGGCCGTGGCCCAGGTCCAGGTTCGCCTGGGCGAGCAACGCGGCCCGGCCGTAGCCTCGCTGGGGACCGAAGCCGTCACTCTCTCCGAGCTCCGCCGCCGCGAAGGTGCCGGGGTCCTCGCCGGGGCGCACCGTCACGACGAGCCGGCGCTGGTTGAACTGGCCCAGGGTGCCTGCGAACTCCACGCCCTTCTCCCGGGCGCCCAGGTCCATGCGCACCGTTCCCGCGACCGCGAAGTCCCCCTGGAACGCGCGGTAGGAGCCCTCCGTCACCTCCAGGGATTGGACGAGCTCCGGGATGATGAAGTTGGTGTCCGCGTAGCCGAGCGCGTGGAGGTGGCTCACCTCGTTCACCGGCAGGCCTCCGACGTTCAGCTCCACGTCCTGCCCGTGGAGCGCGTCGAAGCCCCGGAGGAAGAGCTGCTGCGCCTTGCCCTCGCCGCTGTGCTGCGAGGCCACGAGGCCCGGGACGACGCGGAGCACGTCCGTCGCGTTCGTGCGCGGTGCCGTGTCGAGGATGTCCCGGCCCAGCGTGACCTCGGAGGCGCTCCGCGCGGGACGTGTGCCTCGCACCACCGTGGAGCGCTGCTTGCCAGAGGACTCCGGCGGTGGCGTGGTGGCGGGGGCTTCCGCCGGCTGCTGCCCGGCGGGAGAGGCGACTGCGTCGCTGGAGGCTTCCGTTGGCGGCTGCTCGGCGGGCGATGCGATCGCGTCGCTGGGGCTGAGGGCTTCCGTCGGCGGCTGCTCGGCGGGCGATGCAACCGCATTGCCAGGGCTAGTGGCTTCTGAGGATGTCTGCTCGGCGGGAGCTGCGTCTGCTTCGCTGGGGCTGGGGACTTCCGGTGTCCGCTGCTCGGACGATGTCGCGCGTGCCTGGCCGGAGGGCGGTGCTTCCGTGGGCTGCCGCATCATGGGTTGCTGCTGTTGCTTCGTGGCTTCTGTCACCGCGTGGCCGGTGGCCTCCGGGCGCGGCCCTTCCTTTGCGACAGGCGGGGCTGCGTGAAGACACGTCGAGAGCGTGGCGAACGCGATGAGCAACATGGTCACGGGAGGGGATGCACGAGGAGACGGCGACACGTCCCCGGTTCGCGTCGCGACGCGCTCCAGGTCACGCGGGATGAGATGGCTGGGGACACACGCTCACGCAGGGCCGTGTCTGGCCCAGGCCAGACGGTCCGCATGCTCGCAAGTCATCCTTACGGAAGTCCGAAGTGCCCGGATGTCACTAGGGGCCCTGCGGCATCGCCGCGGACCGCAACCGCTGACCCGGTGACCACTCCGGGCCCCTCGCCAGCTCCACCCACCAGGACACCTGGCGCGGCTTCGGCGGCGAAAACACCGCCCAATTCGCCGCCACCGCCAGCAGGTGCTCCACCGAGCCCGTCAGGTGCTGGTGGCCATGCCCCCGCGTCGCTCCGTCCAGCGTGCCCTGCCCGGACTCCGACGGACCCGTGGCCTTCGCCGCATCGCTTGCAGCCTGGGCGCGGTGGACGTGGCTGGCGGCTCCGTGCTCGTGGCGCCCCAGGCCTCCACCGTGGCCCACCACCGCGTGCAGCACCGGCGCCACCGCGAGCCCGTACACCAGGACCCACAGTCCCAGGAACGCCAGGTCACGTCGGTCTCGGGAGTCCCACACGGCGGTTCGGGGGCGGCGGCAGAGCGTCCAGGACGGGGGAGGTGAGGCGACCGCCTGCCTATCCGTCCTCCCCAGGACACGCAAGGCCGCCACCGCCGCTCGCTGCCGGACAGTGTCCCGCCACCCAGTGCCATGACCCCGTGGACCTCTTGACGCATTGCATTGGAATCCGCTGCGGCCGAAGACTTCCCGTCATAGACTCCTGGCGTGCGTTCTGAATCCGCCGTGCTCCGTTCGCTTCCTGCCTCCACGGAGGTTCCCGCCCCACCGTCGCGGGCTGACCGCCTGCGCTCGTTGGGGAGCGAGTCCTTCGACCTGCTCGTGATTGGCGGCGGGGTGACGGGCGCGGGTGCAGCTCGGGACGCGGCGCTGCGGGGCCTGAAGGTGGCCTTGGTGGAGCGCGAGGACTTCGCCAGCGGGACGTCCAGCCGCTCGTCGCGGCTCATCCACGGCGGCCTGCGCTACCTGGAGCACGGGCACCTGGGGCTCGTCTTCGAGTCGAGCATCGAGCGGCGCCGCCTGCTCACCCTGGCGCCGCACCTGGTGCGTCCGCTGGCCTTCGTCTGGCCCGTCTACGCGGGGGCGCGCGTGCCGCGCTGGAAGCTCAACGCGGGCCTCATGCTGTACGACGCCCTGTCCCTGTTCCGGAACGTGAAGGCCTATCAGCGCCTGTCGCTCAAGCAGGTGGTGGAGGCCGAGCCCGGCATCCGCGCCGAGGGGCTCAAGGGCGGCGCCCGCTACTACGACGCGGCCACCGACGACGCGCGCCTCACGCTGGCCAACGCGCTGGGCGCGAGCGAGGCCGGCGCGGTGGTGCTCAACCACGCCTCCGTGAAGCGGCTGGTACTGGAGGATGGCAAGGCGAAGGGCGCGGTGGTGGTGGATCACCTCACCGGCCTGGAGCACACCGTGCGCGCTCGCGCCGTCGTCAACGCGACCGGACCGTGGAGCGATGAGATCCGCCAGCTGGATTCGGACAAGGCGCGCACGGGCCCCTCGGTGCGCGGCAGCAAGGGCGTGCACATCGCCGTGCCCCGCTCGCGGCTGAACATCGGGGACGCGCTCACGCTGCTGTCCCCCGTGGACGGCCGCGTGATGTTCATCCTGCCCTCGGACGCGTTCACCCTCATTGGCACGACGGAGACGGCCACCCGCGCCCACCCGGCCGAGGTGCGCGCGAGCGAAGCGGACGTGGCCTACCTGCTCGCTTCCGCCAACGCCTTCTTCCCCGACGCCCACCTCACCCGCGAGGACATGGTCAGCGCCTGGGCCGGCATCCGCCCGCTGGCCGCGAGCGGCTACCACGGCAACAGCAACCCGGGCAGCGCCAGCCGCGAGCACACCATCGACGTGAGCCCGTCCGGCGTGCTGGCCATCAGCGGCGGCAAGCTCACCACCTTCCGGGTCATGGCCCGCGACGTGGTCAACGCCGTGGAGCGCCACCTGGCCCTCCCGCACAAGAAGCCCGTCACCCACGAGCAGCCCCTTCCCGGCGGCGACCTCCTCAAGCTGGACGCGGAGCTGGAGGCGGCGCGGCAGGAGGTGGGGGATGCGGCCACCGGCGAGCACCTGGTGCGCGCGTATGGCAGCCGCTGGCGCGCGGTGTGGGCGCTCACGCGCGAGACGCCGGCGCTGGCCGAGCCGCTGGCGGAG
>NZ_JBKGHJ010000337.1:0-9774 GCF_046520365.1 Corallococcus sp. 4LFB | reverse complement strand
GGCCGTGGTGCGGTGGCTGGTTCCCACGGCCCACGCGTCGGGGCTGGTGCTCTGGCCGGCGCTCGCGGTGCTGCGGGGCGTGGACGTGCTGGTGGGGGCGGGCGGCTACAACACCGTGCAGGAGGCCCGGGCCACCGGGACGCCGCTGGTGGCCTGGGCGCGGCCCCGGCTCTACGACCGGCAGGCCCTGCGGCTGACGGAGGCGGAGCGGGTGGGGGACGCGGCGGAGCTGGAGGCGAAGGTCGCGTCCGTGCTCCAGGAGGCGTTTCACGCGCGCCCCGCTGCCTGGGACAATGGCGTCCACGCGGCGGTGGAGGCCATCGAGCGCGTGGCGCGCTAGCAGGGCGAGGCCCGGTTCGCAGGCAGAGGCGGCCGGGCCTCTCGTTGGCCGTGCGCGCGTGCGGCCGTCAGGCCCTCGGCGTTGGCGCTGGCGCGCTCATGGGCGTCTCGCGGTGCCAGCGCCCGCCGCGCAGGGCGTGGATGGCGCACTCCTCTTCATCGATCTGGAAGAGCGAGAGCCAGCCATTGGTGACCAGCGCCTGGACGTGTGCGTGCTTGTCCAGCACCGCGGAAATCGCGGCGCGCGGCGCCTCGATGAACACGCTCAGCCTGAGCGGCGTGTGCACCCACCGCTCACCATCGTGCAGGGACTGCATCGGCAGTCCAATCCGAAGGTCGCCGCCGTTCCCCTCGAAGACGCCGAGATGGCCGCCGACGACGTTGTGCAGCACCTTGTCCCCGCTGCCGTAGCGCGCGTTGTCGACAGTGGACGCGTAGTACTGGAAGTTGATCCAATGCGTGACGACCATCGGGGCCGTCATGATCAGCTCGAGGACGGCGAAGCCTTCATCCTCCTGGTGCCGGTACTCGTGGAGAAACGAGCGCCCCTGAAGGTCCAGATGACGGCAGTGCTCGCGTGGCGCGACGATGAACGCCGCGTTGTTCGCGAGCCCCCACTCGGCGCGGACCTGGGCCCAGTCGGTGGTCCTCTCGCGAATGGCCTGGTGGAGCTTCGAAGGCCCGGCGCCCTCGAGCCCCAGCAGGGGGGCGCGCTCGGTCCGCGCGCGGGCCCCCGCCTCCGCGAGCCACGACCGGAGCGCGTCGAGGTCGACGCGATGAGAGGGCGGGGCCTCATCGACCTCGAACAGCTCCACCTCGTCGGTGGTCGTGTGGTGGAGCGCCGGCACGAACCACGTGCTCTCGGGGACGTGGATTCCCCGCTTCGCGAGCCCCTTTCGCACCTCGGGCTCGTTGAGCAGCGCCGCGGCGGCACGCGCATTGACCTCGCCGGTCTGTCCGCAGCACGCCCCGCAGTCGAGCCCCGCCGCGTGGGGGTTGTTGCGGGTGGCGCTGCCGTGTCCCACGAGCAGGACGAACCGCGCGAAGTCGTGGGTCAGGCTCATGCCGCGGAGCATGCCCGCGGCGAGGTCGCAGCGCGCCTCGAACTCCAGGGGCCCGCCATCCACCGCGCCGCTCACGCGTGGCTTGCGCCTGGCGTCCATTTCGCGGGAGAGCCCGACGCTGTCGAGTCTCCGCGCCCCTCCCAGGCCGAGGCTGTCCCTGACGAGCTTTCCTGCGTAGGTGAGCCCGAGCGCTTCGACGAACGTGAAGGTCGACAGCGCGTCCGTCTTGAACGTGCTCCACGCGGCGGCGAGGTCGAAGTGCCGGGTACGTCGCGCTTCCGCGTCCGGCCCCAGCCCCGTGTCCGATGCGCGCAGGCGAGGCGCGAGGAGTCCGGGCAGTTGCGGACGCGCGGCGGCAGCCCCGAGCGGCTGGTAGTCCATCGGAACGCCGAAGAAGCCAGCGAAGCCGAGCGTGTGGGCCGAAGGTGCGATGGTCTCGAGGGCGCGTCGGAAGACCTCCGAGCGCACGTCGATGCAGAAGACGGCCTGCACCGACGGGGCCGTGCGGCGCGGGGTGCGAAGACCGGCCGGCAGCGCGCGCAGGACGGGCTCTCGCCAGGCGATCTCCAGCGCCGCCTGGAGCAGCCAATCGCTCGAGCGGGAAGCCGCCGCCGCGGCGTCAACCTGCGGCCAGCTCGCCATGGCGGTCTTCCAGCTCCGGGCGACCGCGTCTCCGCCGCCGCGGTAGAGCATCCACTCCCAGGCGAGGCGAATCGCGGCGAGGTCGTGGAGGGTGTCATCGTCGCTTCCCTGGAGCCGTGCGGTCCAGCGCCGGTACGCGCACCATGACGCCCAGCCGTTCTGCTCCAGCAGCAAGCTCCAGAGGTAGTTCTCTTGCTCGCGCGGCGGGACCTCGAGCGCCGCGAGCGCGGTCTGGGCGAGCTCGCGGGCCGTCGCGGGGAGCGCGCTGGCGTGGCTCCGGTAGGACGTCGCGCGCATGAGCAGCGCCGGGCTCCGGTCTGTCAGCGCATGCTGCCGCCAGCTCGCGTACAGCCCAAGCTCCCGCGGCGGCCCCAGCTGCGCCTGCCCTTCGTCGAAGTAGCCCGCGCAGAACTGGCTGACGCTCTGGGTGATGAAGCCGCGCCACGACGCCTCGTGGACGAGGTCTCGCCCCGCGTCCACCACGTCCACGACGCGAGCGCGCGTCGTGGGCGCCGGCTCGTCCTGCTCCAGCAGCGCGCGGAGGTGGGTGAGCGACGCGGTCGAATCGCTCGCGTCGAGCGCGGCCTGGAGATGTTCGTCGCGGAGGCGGCCCTCGCGATAGGCCTGCCGGTACCACGAGCGCGGCATGAGCAGCCGCGCGCCGGACAGGGACTGCAGCCGTGCCGCGACCTCCGGGAGCCGCGAGTCGATCAGCCCCCAGAAGGGATTGACGGCGATGAAGCGGTCGAGCGGCCAGGTCGGGGCGATCCGCGCGCAGGCGCGCTGGAAGACCTGGTCGAGGAGCGGGTCGGGCGAGGCGCTCGGGACGGAGGGCTCCTGGCTTCGAGCCATGGCGGCGGCGTTGGGCGTGCTCATGTGTGGGCCTCGAGGGTTTCCTGGATGCGGGTTGCGGGAGCGGGCTCCGACCGTCGCTGGAGCCGGGGCGGCCAGACGCGGAAGGTGAGGCGGGTGAAGCGTTCGTCGAGGTAGAGGCCGGCGAACAGCCAGGGGTAGACGGCACGCGCGAGCCGCCCCTCCGGCAGCAGCTGGAGGGTTGCCTTCACGGCGAAGAGGCCAACGAAGCCCAGGCCCACCAGGACCCAGCCGGGACCGTTCGACGCCGCGTCCTGCGAGGGCATCAGCCGCGCCGCGGCCGCGTGCCAACCGACATAGAGCAGGACGACTCCGCTCACGCGCAGTGCCACGCCGGCGGCCGTGAGGAGGCTGGCCGTCTTCCGGGTGAGCAGCGGGACCAGGGAGAGGCCGACGACGAGCGCGAGCAGGGGAACGGAGCGCTCATCGTCCGGGCGCAAGGCGGCGGCGTGCCGCAGGACGAGGACGCAGAGCGCCGCGCTCCCGGCCGCCACCAGGACCCCGACGCCGAGGCGGCCCCACGATGGCGGGGGCGGCCGCTTCGTCATGGCGCGCAGCCGCCACTCGTCGACGGCCGTCCCCGCGCTCAGGAAGGCGTGGGCCTTGTAGAGGGAGTGCGCGACGAGGTGCAGCAACGCCAGGTGCCACAGGCCCAGGCCACACTGCACGAGCATGAACCCCATCTGCGCGCACGTGGACCAGGCGAGCGAGACCTTCACGCTGACCCGGGTCGTCATGACGAGGGCGGCGATGAGGGCCGAGCCGAGCCCGATGACCACGAGGAGCAGCTGCGCGAGCGCCGCGTGAGCCATCCACGGCGCGAGCCGCAGCAGGACGAAGCCGCCGATGTTCACGACGCCTGCGTGCAGGAGCGCGGAGACCGGGGTCGGAGCCTCCATCACCTGGAGCAACCAGCCGTGGAACGGGAGCTGCGCGGACCGCAGCGCCACCGCGATGACCAGGAGCACCGCGGCGGCCTGCATCGAAGGGGGCAGCGCTGGATGCGCGCCAGCCCAGGCGGCGATGCGGTCAAGCTCAAGGCTGCCCACGTCTTGATGGACGAGCGCGAGGCAGCCCACGAGGCAGAGGTCCGCGAGCCGGCTGACGAGGAACTTCTTGTGCGCCGCGACGAGCGCGGCGGGGCGCTCGCGATAGAACGTCAGCAACTGGTGCAGCGCGACGCTCGTCGCGGTCCAGCCCAGCACCACGACGAGCAGGTTGTTCGCGATGACCAGCGCGGTGACGGCGCTCAGCGTCAGCAACAACCAGCGCAGGTACCTCACGAGCCCGGGGGCGCCCTGGAGATAGGTCCGCGAGTAGCGGACGATGATGGCCCCGAGGGTGGCGACCAGGAGCAGCATGACGCAGGTGACGGCGTCGACGCGCACCCCGAGGCGCGGCCCCGTCTCCATTGCCGCGCCCCACGTGAGCGCGGCACCGCCGGTCACGAGAAGCGCCAGCCCCAGCGCGGCGCCGCTCGCGAGTCCGGCGCGCCGGGGTGAGAGGACCGCGGCGAGCGCAAGGGTCACGGGAATCGCCAGCGCGATGACGGGGACGACGAAGGACCACTCCTCGGGCGTGTTCATGAGGCGCTGTGTAACCAGACGCCTTGGTTCTTGAAAAACACATAAAAAGGCTCATACCGTTCTGTTTGGGAGATGGAACGTGAACGTCGAGCAGATCAACTTCCACCACCTTCGCTACTTCTGGGCGGTCGCGAAGGACGGCAACCTGACCAGGACGGCGGCGCGCCTGTGCGTGGCGCAGTCAGCGCTGTCGTCTCAAATCCAGCAGCTGGAGGCGCAGCTGGGCAACGCGCTGTTCCGCAGGGCCGGGCGCCGGCTCGTGCTCACGGAGGCCGGGGAGATCGCGCTCGCCTACGCCGAGGAGATCTTCACGGCGGGCAGCCAGCTGGTTTCGACGCTCCAGCACGGCCGGCAGTCCGGGCAGGTGCTGCGCATTGGCGCGGTCGCCACGCTGTCGCGAAACTTCCAGGAGTCGTTCGTCAAGCCGCTCCTGGAGCAGCCCCACGTGCGCCTGTGCCTGGAGTCCGGGGGGCTGGCGGAGCTGCTGCTCCGGCTCGAAGACCACGCGGTCGATCTCGTCCTCGCGAACCGGCCGCCCTCGCGGGAGCCGGGTGGCCGCCTCGGCTGCCGGCGCATCGCCCGGCAGCCCGTCAGCATCGTCGGGTCGAAGCGCCAGAAGGGCTTCCGCTTTCCGCAGAGCCTCACCGACGCGCCGATGATCGTCCCCGGCCGGGAGAGCGCCATCCGCTCGGAGTTCGATGCGCTGTGCGAGCAGCTCGGCGTGCGCGTCCGCACCCTGGCCGAGGTGGACGACATGGCGACGATGCGGCTTTTGGCGCGCGATGCCCATGCGTTCGCGCTGGTGCCGTCCGTCGTGGTTCGCGACGAGCTCCGCGAGGGCGTGCTGCACGAGCACTGCGTGGTTCCGGGGCTCTTCGAGACGTTCTATGCCATCACGGCGGAGCGGAGGTTCCAGCACCCGCTGCTGACGGCGATGCTCGCGCGCGATGAGCACGAGCTCCTCGAGGTGGCCCCCCGGAGTCACCCCCCGAAGGGCAGGCCGGGCAGGTAGCGGCCTGCCAGGGGGCGGGCCTTGAAGTCCAACAGACGCCTAGTGCTTGAAGCCCTGGTGGCCGGCGACCGGCTCGATGCCGTGGGCCATGATGAAGTGGTACATCACCTGCGGGTCCTCCTTGGGGCCGCCCATCAGCTCCGCCAGGAAGTGGCCCGCCTGCGGATCCGCGTCCGGATCCGGGGAGATGGTCACCTCGGAGATTTCACGGCCCACCATCACCATCTCGCCCACCAGCGACTTGCCCTTGATGAGCTGGAGGACGTGCTGGCGCTCCTCTTCCATCAGCATCCAGTGGAAGTCGTCATGGTCGAACAACGTCATGTCGGGGGAGCCACAGCGCAGGATGCAGTTGGTGTGCTCCTGGAGCCAACGCCAGAAGGCGTCGAAGTTCAGCGTGCGGGCCGGTGGTGCGAGCAGATCCATCGGGTGACCTCTTCAAGCAAGGGGGGGCGCCCGGAGTCCGGGGGAGGGCGCATCGAGCCGCGTTGTGCGTGCTGACTAGCATGGCCGGGCCTTGGGAGGCCGGCTCCTTTTGAGGGCGGCGTCAGCCGTAGGCCTGCCCGCATCCGGGGCGCGAATCCACGATATCGGACGCTTGTTGCTTTCCTCAGGAAGAGGGCGGCGACCAGATGGGTTGGCGCGGGCCCGGAGGGAGGATGCCCGAACATGACCAGGCACGTCGGCTGGAGGCCCGCACAGGAGGCGCGATGAGCCTGCGCGCCTTCTTCTCCACCGTGGTGGGCGGGCTGGTGCTGCTCACCGTGGTGGCCGCCACCCTGCTCGTGGTGCTGACCACCGCCCTGGAGCGCATGGCTTCCACGCTGAGTGAATCCGTGGAAGGCGTCCGGCAGGCCGAGGAGCTGGAGGTGGACCTGCTCGTCCACTCGCGCCTCGTGGCGCTGCCGGGCGCTCCCCTCCTCGCGGACCCGTCGCGCGGGCGCTCGCCGCCGCAGATTGAGTCCGACCTGCGCCGCCAGCTGGTGGAGATGCAGGGCACCGCCTCCACCCAGGAGGAGCGCGGGATGGTGGCGGAGGTCCAGACGCAGGTGTACGCCTACCTGCACGCGCAGCAGGCGCCGCTGCGTCCGGGGCTCTCCGAGGCCCAGCACGGCGCGGCGGCCACGCCGCCGCTGGACGCGGCGCTGCGGTCGCTGGAGCGGCTCATCCAGCTCAACGTGGACCAGGCACAGGAGGCCCGGCAGCGCGCGGCGTACTGGAGCGAGACGGCCAACGTGCTGGGGCTGGTGCTGGGCCTGCTGCTGCTGACGACGCTGGGGCTGGTCATCTTCTGGCTGCGGCGCTTCGCGCTGCGCCCGGTGACGGGGCTGCGGCAGGCGATGTCCGGCTTCGGCCGGGGCGGGCGGCACCTGCGCGCGCCCGAGCAGGGCCCGTCGGAGATCCGCGACATGGCCCACACCTTCAACGAGATGGCGGACAGCCTCACCCACCAGCAGGAGCAGCAGCTGGCGTTCCTGGCCGGCGTGGCGCACGACCTGCGCAACCCCCTGTCCGCGCTGAAGCTGTCCACGTCGCTGACGGGCCGCGGAGAGATGACGCCGGAGCGGATGCAGCGCACGCTGGGGCTGGTGCGCCGGCAGGTGGCGCGCCTGGACCGGATGGTGGGGGACCTGCTGGACGCGACCCGCATCGAGGCCGGCAAGCTGGAGCTCCAGCCGGAGGTGCGCGACACGCGCGAGCTGGCGCGCTCCGTGGTGGAGCTGTACCAGTCCGGCGACTCCGGGCACACGCTGGAGCTGGTGGTTCCGGACGCCCCGGTGCTGGTGCGCGCGGACCCCGCCCGGCTGGAGCAGGTGCTGACCAACCTGGTGAGCAACGCGCTCAAGTACTCCCCCTCGGGCAGCCGCGTGGAGGTGTCCGTGCGCGGGGACGCCGAGCACGTGGTGGTGGCCGTGGCGGACCAGGGCATTGGCATGTCGCCGGAGGACCTCAAGGGCCTCTTCATCCCGTTCCAGCGCGCGGGCAACGCGAAGCAGCGCGCCCCGGGCGTGGGGCTGGGGCTGTCGGTGTCGCGGCGGATCATCGAGGCGCACGGCGGCCACATCGAGGTGGAGAGCCAGCCCGGCCAGGGCTCCGTGTTCCGCGTCCACCTGGCCCGGGTGTCCTCCGCCGGCCCGCCCGCGCCCGCCGACGAGGAGGAACCCGCCGGCGCGATGCACTGAGGGCGGGGGGAAGCGTTGCCTGAAGCGTGCCCGGGTGACGCGGAGGGATGCGCCCGGGCGGGGCAGGGCGTACCTTGCGGCCCCATGTCAGGAGCCGTCTGGATGATGAAGCGTTCCCACCGGGCCGTGCCGCTGGCCGCCGCCCTGCTGGTGCTGGGAGGGTGCGCGGGCCGCACCCAGACCGAGCCCCCCGTGTCCGCCGCCGAGCCCGTGCGGGAGGCGCCGTCCTCCGTCGTCCAGTCCCCGGAAGGGGGCTTCAGCGTGACGTTCCCCGGCCCCGTCACGGAGGAGCGGCGCGTGCAGCCCACGGACGTGGGCGAGGTGACGCTGCACACGTTCATCGCCGCGAGCACGCAGGAAGACACCGCCTACTACGTCTCCTATACGGACTTCCCGCCCGCGGCCGTGGCGCGGGTGAGCCCTCGCGAAGTGGTGGACCGCGCCAGCCAGGGCGCGCTGGAGGCCCTGGGCGCGACGGCCATCACCGCGAAGCCGCTGGAGATGGAGGGCGGCTTCCCGGGCCAGGAGGTGGGGGGACTGTCCGGTCCGCGCCGCCTGCGGGGCCGCTTCTTCATGGTGGGCCCGCGCCTGTACCAGCAGCTGCTGCTGCACCCGGAGGGGCGCGCGCCGAAGGACGCGGACCGCTTCTTCGACTCGTTCCGGCTGGACCCGGGCGTGGCGGGGCGGCTGGTCCAGCGGGCCCCCGGCGGCTGAGCGCGTCAGTGCAGCGGGTGCACGAAGCGGCGCACCCCGGCGAGCAGGGCCTCCCGGTCGAAGGGCTTGGAGAGCACCTCGCGGATGGCGGGGTGGCGCTCCTCGCTGGAGCTGATGGCCACGACGGGGAGGTCCGCGAAGCGCGGCTGGTGGTGCAGGGCGTCCAGCAGCCGCCAGCTGTCCTTGCGCGGCGTCCACATGTCCACGAGCACCAGCGCGGGGACCGGGTGGCTTCCAGCCAGGAGAGCGCCTCGTCACCCGTCCCCGTGGCGGCGACGGTGTGCCCTTCGGCGTGGAGGATCTCCACGAGCGCGTCGCGCAGGTCGCTGTCGTCTTCGACGAGGAGGAGGGTGGGAGGCGCGCGGCTCATCTGCCCCGACGCATAGGGCAATCGCGGCCGGGGTGACAGGGAACATCTGCCGGGTGCGACCGGCACGGTGCCGCGCCTTCAACGCTCGTCGAACATGGCCTGGAGCACGCGCCACGCGAGCTTCAGTTCGGTGCCGGAGCGGCCCGCGAGGAAGTCGCAGATCTCCGCCACGCCGTCGGTGCGCTCCAGGTCGAAGGAGTGGAAGAGGGTCTTCAGCGACACGTCCAGCCCCACGGACAGCTTGCCCAGCGTGTCGAGCGACGGAGAGAAGGCGCCCCGCTCGATGCGGCGGATGGCGTCCACCGACAGGTCGCTGCGCTCGGCGAGCGCCTCCTGCGTGAGCGAGCGGCTGTTGCGCATGCGGCGCACGTGGTCGCCAAATCGCCGGTGGAGCTTCGTCCACGTTGTGAGCCGGTTCTTGCCCATATTCGCGGCGGATAATTTGGGGGCACACCGCGCCATGTGAAGGGACCATGTTCGCGGCCGGACCCTGCATTTGCGCTGGGGCGCGGAAAATCCGGTTCTTGCTCGCGGGCGTCCGGGCGGAGCGTGTGATGCAGGACGGATGCGATGTCCGGGAAGCCACGCCGGGGCGGCCCGCAAGGCGGCCGAGCGTGGGGTCCAGAACATGCGCGCCCCCGGGCTTTCGTCTACGCTCGCGGACCACATGAAGGTTCCCGAGTTCTCGCGGGGGCTCCGGCGGGCGGGGTTGCTCGCTGTCCTGGCTGGGGCGCTGCTCCCTGGGTGCGAGTCCCGCACACCCCCACACCGGTTCCCCCTGACGACGACTCCCGCGACGGACCCCGCGCCCCCTCCGGAGGCGAGTGCCGAGCGACCCGCTTCCGTTGAGGCCACGTCCGCACCGCCCCCGGCCGCGCAGCCCGAACAGCCCGCGTCCCACGACGGAGTGGCTTCCGCGCAGCCCTCGTCGGGTGAGGCGGGGACCTCCGCGCGGCCTGTGACCTCGGAGGCCGCACGCGAGCTGACGGCG
>NZ_JBKGHJ010000336.1:0-9797 GCF_046520365.1 Corallococcus sp. 4LFB | reverse complement strand
CGCGAGCGCAGGGCCTGGTTGACGGCGTTGATGCGCCCGTCCGCCGTGAGCGCGAGGACGCCCGTGGGGATGTGGTCCAGGATCTTCCGCGTCCGGTCATGGAGCGCGGCGAGCTGGGCCGCGTGCCGGCGGCTCTCCCGGAGCCACCGCGCGGCGCCGCGCCAGCACCACGTACACCGCGAAGGCCACCAGGAAGAACGCCACCAGCGCGCCCGCGCCCAACAGCCGCACCACCAGCGACTGCTCGTGCGAGCGCAGCGCCGCGGTGGACACCAGCGTCGCCACCGCCCAGTGGCTGCCGCCGCGCATGCGGATGGGCGTGTAGACGGCCACCACCTCCGCGCGCCCCAGCCCCAGCCGCTCCGCCTCCTGTTCGGACAGGGGCAGCATGCCGCGCGCGCCGGCCTTCAGCCGCGACACGAGGAACGCGAAGCCGGGCACCCCGGAGTCCTTCTGGCTCGCGCGGCGGAACCACTCCGCCAGGCCCGGGTCGCTCGCGGGCGTGGGCTGGCCGTGCGTGCCCACGAGCAAGAGCCGCGCCTCCAGGTCCGACGTGACGATGCGCAGCGGCGCGAAGAAGGACTCCGTGTCCACCAGCACCGCCACCGCGCCCTCGGGCTTGCCGTCCGTCGCGGGCAGCGCCGTGGCCAGGATGCGCAGCCAGCCGCCGTTGGCCGCGTCCAGGATGGGCGACGTGGTGAGGTCCCCCGGCGGACGCTGCAACGCCCGGCGCGCCGTCCCCGCCATCTCCGCCACCAGCCCCTCGCGCGACACCTGCGCGTCCGGCTTTCTGTCCAGCAGCAACAGCCGCTCCGCGCCGTCGCCGTCGTACGCGGCGATGGCCTTGTACTGGCCCACCGCCTCCAGGAGCGCGCGCAGCTCCCGCCGGTGCTCCGGCAGGCTCCCCGGCTGGGACATCAGCTCCCCGGCGAAGCGCAGGTTCTTGCCCACCTCCTCCAGCGAGTCCGTGACGCCGCCCACGGCCTCGTCCAGCTGCTTCTGCCGGTCCCCCGCGAACTGCTCCACCAGGGTGGTCCGGCTGCGCTTCACGAGCGTCCAGACCCCCACCCCCACGCTCGCCAGCGCGGCGCACAACAGGAGGATGGGCAGGAGCGTGGACCGCATGGGCGGCCCCCAACCTAACCCGTTGGGTGGGTCCAAGTCCTTGTTTCCAATAGCTTTTATCCCACCTGCCCTCCGGTGCTTGCCCGTTGACGGACCGCGTCGGGGAGTGCTACCTACCGGTCGGTAGGTGAAGTGACCTACCGGTCGGTAGGTGGATTCAGGTCCGGCAGGAGCAGGCAGGCCGGAGAGGGAAGGCACGCATGACACCCACGGGGCGCAAACCGGACGAGGGCGAGCGGTACCGGACCATCCTGGAGACGGCGGCGCGGCTCATCTGCGAGCGCGGCTACGAGGGCACGTCGATGCAGGAGATCGCCGCCGCGTGCCGGATGACCAAGGCGGGGCTCTACCACCACATCCAGAACAAGGAGCAGCTGCTCTTCGCCATCATGAACTACGGCATGGACGTGTTCGAGGAGCAGGTGCTCGGGCCCGTGCAGGACGTGGCGGATCCGGTGGAGCGGCTGCGCCAGTGCATGCGGCACAACATCCACCTGGTGACGAGCGGCCGCAGCAAGGAGGTCATCATCATCCTCCACGAGCACGCCACGCTCACCGGCGAGGCGCGCGAGTACATCGACCGGCGCAAGAAGCGCTACGTGCGCTTCCTGGAGGACGCGTTCGCGGAGGCCAACCGCCTGGGCCGCCTGCGCGGCGTGGTGGACCCCACCGTCGCGGCCTTCTCGTTCCTGGGCATGATTCTGTGGGTCTACAAGTGGTTCAAGCCGGACGGGCGCCTCTCCGAGGAGCAGATCGCCGACGGCATGGTGGAGCTGCTCTTCCCCGGCGCCGCGCTCGGCGCCTCCGCCGCCGCCCTTCCACTGACGACGCGCCCGCGCTGCGCATGGTGCCGCGCGCCGGTTCCGCTTCCGGTTCCGGAGGGGAGCCCCAGTGAACCGCGCCCGGTGGAGTTCCCTGCCGGAGGCGGTGGCCTCCATCCCGGACGGCGCGTCGCTCGCGGCCGGCGGGTTCATGCTGGGCCGCGCGCCCATGGCGCTGGTGCTGGAGCTGGTGGCGCAGGAGAAGCGCGGCCTGCAGCTCATCTCCCTGCCCAACCCGCTGCCGGCGGAGTTCCTGGTGGCGGGCGGGTGCTTGAAGCGCGTGGAGCTGCCCTTCGGCGCGCTGGTGCTGGACAACCGCGTGCGTCCCCTGCCCTGCCTCAAGCGGGCCATCGAGGCGGGCGGGATTGAATGGCGCGAGCACGACGGCTACCGCGTGGTGCAGCGGCTGCGCGCGGCGTCCATGGGGCTGCCCTTCATCCCGGCGCCGGACGCGGACGTGTCGGAGCTGGCGGAGGTGGACGCGCCGCGCACGGTGGAGGACCCCTTCACGGGCCGCCGCGTGCCGGTGGAGCCCGCCTACTACCCGGACGTGGCGCTCCTCCACGCGCGGGCGGCGGACGACAAGGGCAACCTCTTCATCGAGGACCCCACCACGGACCTGCTCGTCGCGGGCGCCGCGAAGCGCATCATCGCCACGGTGGAGGAGCGCGTGCCGAAGCTGGCGCGCGTCACCATTCCCGCCTTCCAGGTGGAGCGCGTGGTGCTCGCCCCCGGCGGCGCGCTGCCCACGGGCTGCCTGGGCCAGTACCCGCATGACGACGCGATGCTGGCGGCCTACCTGGCCGCGGCGGAGGCGGGCGACGCGAAGGGCTTCCTCATGTCGCTGCGCGCGACGCGGAGCGCGGCATGACGACGACGACGGTGGACGCGACGCCCGCGGAGACGGTGGTGTCGCTGCTGGCGCGGGAGCTTGAAGACGGCTCGGTGGTGGCCACGGGCGTGGCGTCGCCGCTGGTCATCCTGGCCATCGCGGTGGCCCGGGCCACGCATGCGCCGGGGCTGACGTACCTGGCGTGCGTGGGCTCCCTGGACCCCGTGCTGCCGGAGCTGTACCCGTCCTCGGAGGACCTGCGCTACCTGGACGGCCGGTCCGCGGAGGTGAGCATCGCGGACCTCTTCGACCACGCGCGGCGTGGCCGGGTGGACACGGTGTTCTTCGGCGCGGCGGAGGTGGATCCGGCGGGCCGCACGAACATGACGGCGTCGGGCAGCCTGGAGAAGCCTCGGGCCAAGTTCCCCGGGGTCGCGGGCGCGGCCACGCTGCGCCAGTGGGTGAAGAACCCCGTGCTGCTGGTGCCCCGGCAGTCGCGCCGCAACCTCGTCCCGCAGGTGCAGGTGGCGACGACGCGCGACCCCAGCCGTCCGGTGCGGCTCATCTCCGACCTGGGCACGTACGAGCTGGGCGGGCCGCGCGGAGCGAAGCTGCTGTCGCGTCACCCCTGGGCGACGGTGGACGGCATCTCCGAGCGCACCGGCTTCGAGTTCGCGGTGCCGGACACCCTGCCCGTCACCTCGCTTCCGGACGCGCGCACGGTGTCCGCCATCCGCGCGCTGGACCCCCGCAACCTGCGCGACGCGCTCGTCGGCGGCTGAGACGTCTTCCCCACCCTTTGGCGCAACACGGAAAAGAGGCACCGCATGGAAGCTGTCGTTCTTCGCCAGTTCGGAAGTGCAGAGAACCTGCGTCTGGAGACCGTGCCGGTGCCCCGGCCGGGCAAGGGCGAGGTGCTGCTGAAGGTCCACGCGTGCGGCGTCTGCTACCACGACGTCATCAACCGCCGCGGCAACCTGCCCCGCACGCACGTGCCCGCCATCCTGGGACACGAGGCCGCGGGCGAGGTGGTGGAAGTCGGTCCGGACACGGTGGGCTGGAAGGTGGGCGACCGCGCGGCGACGCTGCAGCGCATGTCCTGCGGCGAGTGCGCGCTGTGCCTCTCCGGCCGCAACAGCCTGTGCAAGACGGACAACCGCTTCTTCGGCGAGGAGCTCCAGGGCGGCTACGCGCAGTTCATGGTGGCCCCGGTGCGCGGCCTGGGCCGCGTGCCGTCCGACCTGCCCTGGGCGGTGGCCGCGACGGTGTGCTGCACGCTGGGCACGGCCGTCCACACGCTGCGCACGCGGGCGAAGGTGAAGGCCGGTGAGACGGTGCTGATTACGGGCGCCAGCGGCGGCGTGGGCCTGGCCGCGGTGCAGCTGGCGAAGGTGGACGGGGCGCGCGTCATCGCCATCACGTCCGGCGAGGCGAAGGTGCCGGCGCTGAAGGAGGCCGGCGCGGACGAGGTGATTGTCTCGCGCGGCCTGGACTTCGGCTCGGAGGCGCGCAAGCGCACGCAGGGCCAGGGCGTGGACGTGGCGGTGGAGATCGTCGGCAGCGCCACCTTCGACCAGACGCTCAAGGCCATGGCGCCGGGCGGCCGCGTGGTGGTGGTGGGCAACCTGGAGTCGGGGGTGGTGAACCTCAACCCGGGCCTGGTCATCGTGAAGGAGCTGGAGATCCTTGGCGCGTACGCGACGACGCGCGAGGAGCTGGACGAGTCGCTGCGGCTGACGGCCAAGGGCCTCATCCGCCCCTTCGTGTCGGAAGAGGTGGCGCTGGCGGAAGCGGGCCGCGCGCACTTCCGGCTGGAGAACCGGGAAGTGGCGGGCCGGCTGGTGCTGGTGCCGCCCGCGGCGTGAGGCCTTTTGGATTCGCGACCTTTTGACTTGAGGAGCTCCCCATGAAGAAGCGGGTTGGAATCGAAGCGCTGGCGGTGGCGGTCCCCCGGCGGTACGTGGACATCGAGGACCTGGCGCGGGCGCGCGGCGTGGACCCGGCGAAGTTCACCGCGGGCCTGGGCGCGAAGGAGATGGCGGTCAACGACCCGGGCGAGGACTCCGTGTCGCTGGCGGCCACGGCGGCCGCGCGGCTCATCCAGCAGCAGGGCGTGGACACGTCCAAGCTGGGCATGCTGGTGGTGGGCACCGAGACGGGCGTGGACCACTCGAAGCCCATCGCGTCGCATGTGCACGGCCTCTTGAAGCTGCCGCGCGCCATGCGCACGTTCGACTCGCAGCACGCGTGCTACGGCGGCACGGCGGGCCTGATGGCGGCGGTGGAGTGGATCGCCTCCGGTGCGGGCGCGGGCCGCTCCGCGCTGGTGGTGTGCACGGACATCGCGCGCTACGGCCTGAAGACGGCGGGCGAGCCCACCCAGGGCGGCGGCGCGGTGGCGCTGCTGGTGTCGGAGACGCCGGACCTGCTGGCGGTGGACGTGGGGCTCAACGGCGTGAGCACCGCGGACGTGTACGACTTCTGGCGGCCGGTGGGACGGCGCGAGGCGCTGGTGGACGGGCACTACTCCATCACCTGCTACCTGGACGCCATGGCGGGCGCGTACCGGGGCTGGCGCGAGCGCGCGCTGGAGCAGGGGCTGGTGCGGTGGGACTCGAAGCTGCCCAGCGAGCAGTTGGCGCGCATCCTGTACCACGTGCCCTTCTGCAAGATGGCGCGCAAGGCGCACGCGCAGGTGCGGCTGTGCGACCTGGAGGACTCGGGCAGCGGGCCGGCCACGCCGGAAGCGCGCGACGAGGCGGCGAAGTCGCAGGCCAGCTACGACGCGCAGGTGGCGAAGTCGCTGGGGCTCAACGCGCGGGTGGGCAACGTCTACACGGCGTCGCTGTACCTGGCGCTCGCGGGCCAGCTGCACGCGGAGGGCGCGGCGCTGGCGGGCCAGCGGATTGGCCTCCTGTCCTACGGCAGCGGCTCCTGCGCGGAGTTCTTCTCCGGCGTCGTGGGTGAGAAGGCGGCGGAGCGCATGGCCCGCGCGGACCTGGACACGGTGCTGGCGAAGCGCGAGCGAGTGTCGGTGGAGGAGTACGAGCGGCTGATGAACCTGCCCTACGACGCGCCGGAGGCGATTGCCCCGGAGCCGGGCACGTTCCGGCTGGCGGAGATCCACGAGTTCCGCCGCAAGTACGCGGGGGCGTAAGGCTCCACGGCTTCAGGTGGAGTCCCCACGGGCGATGCGCGCTTCAAGAGCGTGCATCGCCCGTTCGCGTTCGCAGGGTCAGAGCGAGTCGAACTCGTCCGAGAACAGCAATCGCTGTCCCAGGATCGCCAGCTCCAGGAAGGCCACGAATTCATCATCCTTCCCCTTGAGCGACCGGACCCCGATGGCGGGACTGATCCGGATCAAGCCCTTGTCGTTCTCGGAGGAGGCCGTCGAGACCGAGAGGTAGGCGTTGACCCTGAACAGCCCAAGGAACCTCTCCTCGCCAGTCCCAATCAGGAGATCCGGTCCGGCGCTCAAGCGCCAGTTGCCGCGGGCTTCATCGACCCCTCCTATCCTTGTCCCACGGGAACGGGCCATGTCCCACGCATCCGGGGTCGCGTGTCCAAGGGGAGCGGACCCGGTGCCCGCGCCTTGCCCTTGAGGGGACCATGAACGTCTATCGGCTGCGGCTTCTCTTCTCCCATGCCCTGCGGGTCTCCCTGGCCACGCCCCTGCTGCTCACGGGGTGCCAGGGTGAACCCGGCGTGGAGCCTCCACCGGAGCCAGGGCCCGTCGACCTGAGCCAGCACTCGGACGTCGAGTGCGCGAACGGTCTGCCTGCCCTCACCGGGCTGGCCATCGACCCGGCGCCAGATGCGCTCCAGCTCCGCGTCGTGAACCACCGGACCCGCCCCCATGAGGTCCAGCTCGTGACCTCGGAGGGCCAGCCTTGCGCTACGGCGTCGGATCCCCAGGCATGCCTGGCGCGCATCGAAGCGCTGGAGGTGACTCGCGGCTTCCCGCGCATCTGTGGCTACAGCATGGAGTGCGCCGAGGGCTTCTTCGTCACGACCCGCGGCGACGAGGTGACGGCGTACACGACCGCGGACGCCGTCAGGGCATTGCTGGGCCGCATCGACACTCCACAGGAGGCCGCGCTCCTGGCCTACGCCTCGGGCTATGCCCTGTGCGGCCATCCGGCCTACGCGCGCGGGAAGGTGCGCGCCCTTCCAGACGGGAGCTTCAGCGTCGTCAGCATCCAGGACTACGACTGTGAGACGAACGTATACGAGACCCGGCACGACCTGAAGGTCACGGCGTCCGGGGTCGTGACGGAGGAAGGCACGTTCCCCCTCAAGGAGGGCACGCCCGACTGCACTGTCGGCCGCAGGCCCGTGGGACTCCAGCGCGGCCGGGCTGGGGACTGCGCCGACGCCAGGGGCGGCTACTTCGCCAACGCCGCCCGGCTGGAGGCTGCCGCCATCCACGCCTTCCTGCGCCTGCGCGAGGAGCTGGCCCTGCACGGCGCGAGCAGCGAGCTGCAGGACGCGGCGCTCGCCAGCGCGGCGGACGAGGTGCGGCACACCGAAGTCACCTTGCGCCTGGCCCAGCGCTTCGGCGCCACGCCGGTGCCTCCCGCCGTCACCGACCTGCCGCTGCGGCCCTGGAGCGAAGTGCTGCTCGACAACACCGTGGAGGGCTGCGTGCGGGAGACCTATGGCGCGCTGGTGGCGCACCACCAAGCACTGCATGCGAAGGACCCGGAGATCCGCGAGGCCATGGCGCGCATCGCCGAGGATGAGACGCGGCACGCGGGCCTGTCGTGGGACATCGACGCGTGGGCCATGCCTCACCTGTCCGCCGAACAGCGCGCCTCCCTTCAAGAGGCCCGGCGGCAGGCCGTCGCGGTGCTGCGCGCGGAGGTGGCCGCGCCGCTCGCCCCGGAGCTCACCGCCGACGCCGGGCTGCCCTCTCCCGAGGTCGCCGCGGCGCTGCTCGACTCGCTGGAGCAGGAACTCTGGGCCTGAGTCACAACCCCAGGAAGGCGAGCACCGCCGACAGGTCCTCGTCCGACAGGGCCTCGCGGCTGTAGAGCGGCATGGTGCCGCCGACGGCGAAGAAGCTGCCATGGCGCAGCTTCTCGATGACCACCAGCCGCCGGGGAGTGCCGGGGAAGAGCGCGTCGTAGTCGTCCGTCACCTCCGGCAACACCGACGCGAACGACGTCAGCCGGCCCTCCCCGGTGTGCGTGGCCCCGTGGCACGTCTGGCAGGCGGCGCGGTACACGGCGCCTCCCCGTCCGGCGTCACCGGGCGGCACGTCCTGGATGTCCTTCACCACCGTGAAGGGCAACGCGGGCGCGTCCGTGTCCGGGCTGATCCGCGCCAGGTACTCGTAGAGGGCCCGCGCCTTGGGGTCCTCCCGCGTGAGGGGGGACACGCCGCGCATGAAGCTCAGGTAGCAGAAGTTCACCGCGCTCAGCAGGTCCGTCTCGTAGCCGCCCCACCACGTCTGACGGAACGCCACGTTCTCCAGCGGGTAGCCCGCGAGCATCCGGTCCGGCTCGGGCGTGGCGCTCGTGGCGTGGCAGGTCGCGCAGGAGAAGCTGTTGTACTGGCTGTCCGACAGCCGGGCATCCTGGAACAGCGCCTCGCCGTACTCCGCCGCGGGCGTCGCGCCGCCACAGCCCGCCAGCAGCATGCCCAGCATCCACCCCCACCTCATGGCCGGCTCCGCAGCAGCGCCACCGAGTCCGGGAAGAGGCCCACCTGCACCGTCTTCACCACCCGGCGCTCCTCCAGCGATACGACGTGGAGCGTGCCCGGCCCCACGTGGTCCCCTTCGCAGACCGCGAGCGCGTAACGCTCGTCCGGCGTCAGCATCAGCTGGTGCACGTTGAGGCAGCCGCTGGGCGCCAGCGGAATCTCCCCGGGCACCGCCTCCGGATGGTCCGGATCGATGATGGCGATGGAGTCCACCGACTGGTACGGCATGTAGAGCGTGCGCCCGTCGGACGTGAAGGCCCCGAACATCGGCGCGCCCGGCAGCCACACCGTGCGCTGGGGATCCATGGTGAGCGTCACGGGGTCCAGGTACTGCACCGCGCGGCTCGCGAGCGAGCTGACCCACACCGCGCCCGTCGTGGGCGACACCGTGAGCGCATAGGGCTGGTGAAGGGGCCGCACCGCCGTGCCGGCGTTGTCCGCCACCTTCACGCGGCGCACCGGGTGGTCCGCCTGCTCCAGCTCGACGATGGCCACCTCGTCCGACCAGCAGGCGACGTAGGCGCGGCGCCCGTCCGGCGACAGGCGCACGGCGTGGGGCGCGGGACAGACGGGCACCATCGCCGTGCGCGTCATCGTCCGCGCGTCGAGGATGGCCATCCGCGAATCCATCTCCGCCTCCGTGCCTCCGCGCCGCGCCACCTCCGCGATCTTCAGCAGGTCGAAGTGCGTCTGGTAAAGCGTCCGCCCTTCCGCGCCGAGGAAGACGTCCCCCGGGTTGGGATCCACGCGCACCGACCCCACGACGGCGTGGGTGGCCGCGTCCAGCTTGAGGCAGTAGCCGTCCGCCTTCCCCGAGCCATGCGTCCCGTGCGGTCCGGAGCCGGAGCCCGGCACGTAGTTGGAGATGCCCACGTAATAGAAGTCGTTCTCCGGCGAGACGGCCGTGTGGTGGGGCCCCTCCAGCTCCACCGGGTTGAGCCCCACCGGGACGCGCGCCAGCTCTCCCCACGTGGGCGACTCCATCCCGTCCAGGTCCAGCAGGCTGAGGGTGTCCTCCAGGTTGTTGGTGATGATCAGCCGTCCCGCGGGCCCCACGGGCGGCAGCGGCGCGGACACCGGCCACGGCGCCTCGACGCCGTACTCCAGCTCCGGCACCTGGAGCGGCCCCGGGTCCGTCTCCCCACAGGCCCCGAGCACGCCCACCGTCAGCAGCCAGGCGCACGCCCTGATGGCGCGCCCCGTACGAAGCAGGCCGGTCGTCATGCCCTCGGGCTCCGCGCGGACGCCCCCCGCCGGGACCGGCGCATCCACGCCGTCACGAGCACCAGGAGCGCGCCCCGGCACCAGCCCCG
>NZ_JBKGHJ010000335.1:0-9839 GCF_046520365.1 Corallococcus sp. 4LFB | reverse complement strand
GCGGGGTGGGGGCGGCGACGGGCTCCGGATCCACCGGCGGCATGAAGCCGACGACGGTCTTCTCCTCCGGCTCGTCGTCCAGGCCGGCCAGCACGTCCAGCGAGTCGTCGTTGTCCGGGCCCAGCGAGTCGAGCGCGGAGATCTCCTCCAGGCCGGACGGCGTCTCCGCCTCCTCCGGAGGCGCCACCACGGGCTCCTCCTCGGGCGTGCCCGTCACGGGCTCGGACAGGTCGCTGAACGCGTCGTCGAGCATGTCCAGGTCTTCCCCGGGCACCGCGGGCTCCTCGCCCGTGTCGACGGCGATCTCCTCGCCGAAGTCCGCCGCGGGCTCGTCACCCAGCGAGTCCAGCGTGAGGCTCTCGTCCACCACCTCGTCGCTGGCGGGCGGCTCCGGGAAGCCGATGACGCCGCCCACGCGCTCGATGAGGACGTTGGCGTCCACGGGCTTCGCCACGTACTCGTCCGCGCGCGCCTTGAGCTTGCTGTGCGCCGCGAAGCCGTCCGGGCTGCCGATGATGACGACGGGCACCGTCTTCAGCTCGTCGTCCTTCTTCAGCTTGCCGCAGATGAGGTAGCCGTTCTGTCCCGCGGACAGGTCCACCGCCAGCACCACGAGGTCCGGACGCTCACGGCGGATCAGCTCCACGCTGCCCTTGCCGTCGCCCGTCGTCTGCGCGGAGAAGCCCCGCGCCTCCAGGGCCTGCTGCAGGGAGGTGGCGAGGGTGGCGTCGCTTTCGACGATCAGGATTCGCTTGGACATGAAGGGACGGCCGTCCTGGGGGTGCGGCGCGCGGAGTGACGCCAAGAGCAACGGCAGCGGCGGCGCGCGAGAGTGAAGACGCCGTCGAGGCTATCGGCCATGCCTGGGACCGTCAATCTTCACACCGGGCGCAACGCCCGGTATTCAGTTGGGCAGGCGACCACGCAAGCCCTCGCCGGGGCGAGGACTTCAGGGCTGTAGCGAGACGGGCTGCACGCTCACCGCGGGCTTCACCTGCGCGGGGCGCACGAGGCCGTTCGAGCGGTGCTCCTGATCCCGCAGCATCTGCAGGATGGCGGCGTCGTCCAGGTCCGTCACCAGCTCATAGGTGACGTCCTGCTCACGCCACGTCACGACGTTGTACGCCTGGCTGGAGTCCACGGCGACGTTCTCCACCGTGGGGCCCTCGTCCTTGATCACCCGCTGGCCCGTCGCCGGGTACACGAACACGCCGATGTTGCGCTTGGGCTCGTTGGTGACGCGGGGCTGCGTCTCGTAGCTGACGTAGACGACTTCCTGGCCGTTGAGCGTGGAGAAGCGCGCGCCCACGGGCCGGGCCTGCTGCAGGCGGGGCAGGGTGATGCGGTGCTCCACCTTGTCGTTGAACCACGCTTCGATCTGCTCCGGCGTGCCCGCGACGAACTCCAGGGGCCGCTGGCGCGTGTGGCGCCGCACGGCCTCCAGGATGGTGGCCTTCTGGGCCTGGCCGGACTGGTACATCATCCAGCCGCCGCTCACCGTCACCACCACCAGGGCCATGGCCCCGGCGCGCAGCCACTGGCTCACCTGCGAGCGGCGGTGCTCGCGGTGCAGGCCGGACTGGATGCCCGCGCGCAGCGACGCCGGTGCACGCGTGCCCTGCGCGGAGATGGAGTGCTTCGCCGCGCGGCGCAGCGTCTGGCGGAGCTGCATCTCCTCGTCCACGCGCGCGACACACGCGGCGCAGCCTTCGAGATGCGACTCCACGTCATGGCGTTCCTCGGGCTGGAATTCGCCGTCGAGGTACGGATACAGCAACCGCTCGAGTTCCTGGCAGGTCATGGGCGCTCGATGAGGTGGGCGGAGGGAAGGCGACGCCCCTCCAACCTCTTTCTAGCCTGCCTTCTTCCGGCGCCGGTACTCTTCCAGGTCCGCCGGAACCTGCACCGGGTCTCCGTCATGGCGGAAGACACCCTGGCCTTCCGCGTACTCGCGCAGCGTCTTCTGCAAGAGCTTGCGGCCGCGGAACAGGCGGCTCATGACGGTGCCCACGGGGCACTCGAGGATCTCCGCGATCTCCTTGTAGGAGAACTCCTGGAGGTCCGCGAGGATGACCACCAGCCGGAAGTCGATGGGCAGCGAGTCGATGGCGCGCAGCACGTCGTCCGACAAGAGCCGGTCGAAGAAGTACTGCTCCGGGTTGGCCGCGAAGTCCGTCGCGTCCCGGCTCACGAAGCGCTCATGCACCGCCTCGCGCTCCACGCCCTCCACCACCGTGCGCTCCTTCACCTTGCGGCGGTAGCGGTTGATGAAGGTGTTCGTGAGGATCTTGAAGAGCCAGGCCTTGATGTTGGTCCCGCGCTCGAACTTGTCGAAGAAGCGGTAGGCCCGCATGCAGGTGTCCTGCACCAGGTCCTCGGCGTCGCGCTCGTTCTTGGTCAACCGGAGCGCCGCTGAATACAGCGGGTCCAGGTGCGCGAGCGCCAGCTCTTCGAATTCCTGCTTCGTCCGGTTGGGTTGCCTGAAGTCCAGCATCATGCTCCCGCCTTCCAGGGGCCCGAAATGATTGGGGAATGCGTCGCCTGCCTAACGGTCAATCTATGCACCGGAACAGACGGGTCAACAACGCTTTCCCCTGCCGCGCCGCCCGCATGCCCGCTTCTGGAGTGCGGAGACGCCCGGCGGGATCATTTATTCCTCAGGATGGGAACCGGATGGGACACCCGTACAACGCTTCCACCCAGACAACCGGCCAGCACAGGGCTGGCCGGCCGTGGGGCAGGCAGCCGCTACGTCACTTCTTGCCGCCGAGCGCGTCCATCAGGGGCACGTAGTCGTAGCCCATGTCCTTGGCGACGGCCTCGTAGGTGATGTGGCCATTGTAGGTGTTGATGGCACGCTGGAGGGCGCGGTCGGACTTCACGGCCTCCACCAGGCCCAGGTCCGCGATCTTCCGGGAGTAGGGGCGGGTGGTGTTGGTGAGCGCGAACGTGGACGTCTGCGGCACCGCGCCGGGCATGTTGGCCACGCAGTAGTGGACGACGTCGCTCACGGTGAACGTGGGGTTGTCGTGGGTGGTGGGCTTGCAGGTCTCGATGCAGCCGCCCTGGTCCACCGCGACGTCGACGACGACGGAGCCGGGCTCCATCTCGCCAATCAGCTCCCGCGACACCAGCTTCGGCGCCTTGCCGCCGGGGATGAGCACGCCGCCGATGACGAGGTCCGACTCGCGCACGGTGCGCGCGATGGACTCCGTGTCCGACGCCAGCGTCTGCGCGCGGCCGAGGAACACGTCGTCCAGGTACGTGAGGCGCTCCAGGTTCACGTCCAGGATGGTCACTTCCGCGCCCATGCCGACGGCGACCTTGGCGGCGCACAGGCCCACCACGCCACCGCCGATGACGGCCACGCGGCCGCGGCGCACGCCGGGCACGCCGCCCAGCAGGATGCCCTTGCCACCGTGGGCCTTCTCCAGGCACGCGGCGCCCACCTGGATGGCCATCTTGCCGGCCACTTCCGACATGGGCTTGAGCAGCGGGAGGCTGCCGTCGTCCAGCTGCAGCGTCTCGTAGGCGACCGCGGTGACCTTCTTCTTCAGGAGCGTCTTGGTGAGCTCCGGGTCCACGCCGGCCAGGTGGAAGTACGTGTAGACGATCTGCCCGGGCTGCATGCGCTCGTACTCGGGCGCGATGGGCTCCTTCACCTTGCACACCATCTCCGCGCGCTTCCAGACCTCATCCGCGGTGGAGATGATCTGCGCGCCGACGCGCTGGTACTCCGAATCCGGGATGCCGGAGCCGACGCCAGCGTTCGTCTCGACCAGCACCGTGTGCCCCGCGCTGGTGAGCGCGCGCACGCCCGCAGGCACCATGCCGACACGGTACTCGCGGGTTTTGATCTCCTTGGGGACTCCGACGATCACGACTGCCTCCGACGAATGGGGGACTGCCTGGAAAACGTGGCGGACCCATAGACCAGGGCATGGGCGCTTTCAAGGCGCGCACGGCCGAGCCAGGGGACCCGCCGTGATGGGCCGCATTCAGCCATCCGCATGACGCGAGGCGTTGGACGCATGCCGCCCGGCCCGTGGTAGTTAACAGCGCATGACGCACGCGCCGAAACTGCTCTTCGCGGACCCCAAGGGTCGGGTCATGGAGCATCCCTATCTCATCGCCACGCTGCGCAGCGGCGAGGAGCTCGTGCCCCCGCAGGACAAGCCCATTGCCCTGCCAGCGGCCGGGCGACTGGTGCACCTGCCCGGCCGGTTGCCGGTGGGGCTCAACCCGGACTCCGGTGAGCTGGAGCTGGTGCGCGAGATGAAGGTGGGGGGCAAGACGTTCGTGCCCAACGCCGTCGGCGCGCTGCTGCCGCCGGGCTACACGCGCACGTTCCTGCCGGGCGAGGTGAAGGGCAGCGGCCCCATCCTGCCGCAGTGGGCGTACACGGCGGCGGCGTGGGGGGAGAAGGGCCCGCTCGCGTGGGCCATCCACACCGACCGCCGCTCGCACTGGGAGCCGGAGTCGTACTCCACGCCGGAGTTGAAGGGGCTGGTGACGGCGCACCTGAAGCGCTTCCCGGACAGCCGCGTGCTCAAGCAGCTGAAGACGTGCGCGCTGCTGTACCGGTGCTTCACGTCGCAGAACATCTTCTACGCGCGCGACGAGGGCGCCATCCCCGCGTCGGTGATGTGCAACGCGCGCTGCGTGGGGTGCATCTCGGATCAGCCCGAGGACGGCCCCCCGGCGTCGCACGAGCGCATGGACGACGGCCCCTCCGCGGAGGAGATGGCGGCCATCGGCCTGTACCACCTGGAGCACGCGCCGGGCCGCACCATGGTGAGCTTCGGCCAGGGCTGCGAGGGCGAGCCGCTCACGCGCTGGAAGTTCATCGCGGAGTCCATCCGGATGATGCGCGCGAAGACGGACCGGGGCTCCATCAACATCAACACCAACGCCAGCCTCACGCACGGGCTGAAGGCCCTGCTGGACGCGGGGCTGGATGCGGTGCGCGTGTCGCTCAACGCCGCGTCCAAGGGGCTCTACGAGGCCTACTACAAGCCGGTGAAGTACGGCTGGGAGGACGTGGAGGCGTCCATCGCGCTGGCGCGCGAGCGGGGCGCGTACCTGGCGCTCAACCTGCTGCTGTTCCCCGGCGTCACCGACCGCGAAGGCGAGGTGCGGGCGCTGGAGGACCTGGTGCGCAGGTACCGCGTGGATCAGGTGCAGACGCGCTCCTTGTGCATCGACCCGCTCCAGTACCTGGAGGTCGCGCGGGGCGTGGGCGCGGGCGGCGAGCCGGTGGGCATCCGCACGCTCTTGAACCGGCTGAAGGCGGCGCGGCCGGGGCTCATCATCGGCAACTTCGCGCGCGGCCTGGACGAGCGCGAGAACGCCGCGGGCACGCCGGAGGTTTGACCGTCCGGGAGGGAAGGGTTACGCAGGACGGCATGTCCGCTTCCTCCCTCCGCTCCGCGTTCCGCCTCGCCGTCTTCTGTCTCTCCTCCGGTGCCGTCCTCGGCGCGTGCAGCAAGGCGCCCGAGGAGCCGGAGTTCGACCACGGCCTGAAGAAGCCGCTCGTGCGCAAGCTGCGCGAGGAGCTGGCGGAGACGCCGTGCGACAAGGCGAAGGCGCAGCAACTGGCGCAGCTGCTGCTGGACACCGGCGACATGAAGGGCCTCACCCGCGTGACGGACGCGTTCGGTGAGAAGTGCGGCCCCAACATCGTCCTGCTCCAGCTGGCGTACACGGCCAACGCGCGCGCCGGGGAGAAGGAGCTGGCGCTCAAGGCCGCCACCGCGCTGGTGGCCGCGCAGCCAAACAACGCGAGCTATCACGTATGGCGCGGGCTCTCCCTGGAGGCGCTGGGGCGTACCGAAGAGACCGCGGCGGAGCTGCAGAAGGCGTTCGACCTGCAGCCCGGCCAGCGCCCCATCCTCAACTCACTGGTGAAGACCTACGACGCGCTGGGCAAGCCCTGCGAGGCGCTGGCCGCGTACCAGCGCTTCGTGGAGAACGCGAAGCCCTCCGAGGCGAAGGCCGCGGAGGTCCAGGAGCAGCTGCAGGAGCGGGCCGCCAAGACGAGCTGCCCGGCCCAGGAGGCCGCGACGCCCGACGCGTCCGTGACGCCCGAGGCGGCGGCGAAGCCCTGAGGCGCGCGGGCGGCTACTCGGCGCCAGGGGGCATCAGCTCCTTGGCGACGAGGCTGCCCATCACGGCGTCCTTGGGGATGTAGCCGTCGGCGCCGGCCTCGCGGCAGATGCGCTGGAGCTCCTCCACGTTCTCACCGGAGCACAGCAGCACCTTGATGCCCTTGAAGAGGCTGTTGCTCTTGATGAAGCGGCAGAACTGTTCGCCGTTCACGTTGGGCATGCGCACGTCCAGCAGCACCAGGTCCGGGCGCGTCTGCTTCTTCAGGATGATCTTCGTGGCCTTGTCGGCGGTGTCCGCGACGTGGACCTCGAAGCCCTTGGACACGAGGTCCGCTTCGATGATCCGCGCGGTCATCTCACTGTCGTCCACGATGAGGATGCGCGGCTTGCGCCCCCCGGCGGCCATGGGGGCCTTGGGCAGGCCACCGGAGCCGGCGGCGGGAGCGGCCGGGGGCGCTGCGGGAGCAGGCGTGGCGGCCGGGGCGGGGGAGGGGACCGCGGCGGGGATGTTCAGCGCCGGGGCGCCGATGAGGCCCATGACGCCCCCCAGCACGCCCTCCAGGCCGCCGCTCTTGAGGATGTAGGCGTCCGCGCCGGAGTTCTTCGTCTTCGCGTCCAGCTCCTGCTCCGAGATGTCGGAGTAGAGGACGAGCTTGGCGGTGACGCCCTTCTGGGTGCGGAGGTACTCGACGACGTCGTCGCCGAACATCTCCGGCATGTTCACGTCCATGAGGATGAGCGCGAACGGGCCCTCGGTGAGCTTCTGGTTGAGCGTGGCCAGGTCCTGCGCGCCACTGGCCTCGTAGCCGGCGGCCGTCAGGGCCCGGACCGTGAGCTCCAGAAGCATGGGGCTGTCGTCAATGACCAGTACGCGGGACATCGTCCTCCTCAGGGGCTCCCAGCGCACAACCCTACACCTTTGGGTCACGTTGGACCATCGAAACGGAGAGCAGGCGGCCGGTCCGGTCCGGACGATGGACCCTTGACCCCCTTTCTCCCGGTCCTGGATACTTCACCGCCTTGACCCCGAACTCCTCCCCCCTGCAACGCGCCTTGCGCATGGCGCCAGACCGCACGGTGGCCGCCCAGGCCCGGCCGGAGCTGGAATTCTTCTGCTTCCGCGTGGGCGAGCTGCGCTTCGGCGTCCCCAGCGAGAACGTGCTGGAGGTGCTGCGCGCCGGGCTGCTCACGCCGCTGCCGCGCACGCCGTCCTTCATCCTGGGCGTCACCGGCCACCGCGGCCAGGTGCTGCCGGTGGTGGACCTCCTGCGCTTCCTCAGCAAGGGCGAGGCGCGCATCGGTCCGCGCACCCGCATCTTCGTGGGCGTCAGCGGCAACTACGTGTCCGGCGTGGTGGCGGACACCGTGCTCGGCCTGCGCCGCATCCCCGTCTCCGACATCCTGCCGCCGCCCCTGGGTGGTGATCAGGCCGCGGAGCACCTCCTGGGCGTCGTGCAGGGCTCGGGGCCGGCGGACGGCCTCAACCTGCTCAACTTCTCCAAGCTCCTGCAGACGGCCCGTCAGCGCGCGGTGGTGCGATGAGCGGCAACGTCCTGCGCGAGGAGCCGGCCTCCGGGCTGGATGGGGAAGCGGAGCGCGCCGCGGGAGAGGTGGACGTCCTCTTCTTCCAGATCGGTGACTCGGAGTACGGCACGGACGCGTCGTCCGTGCTGCGCATCGACCGCGCGCTCCCGGATGACCTGACCGTGCGCGACCTGGGCCTGCCCCACAAGGGGCACCGGGCCATCGTGTTCGACACCCCCGAGGGCGAGGGCCACCTGAAGGTGGACGCCGTCAACGGGGTGCGCACCATCCCGCTCGCCGGGCTGCGCCGCATGCCGGCCGCCGCGGCGGCGGCTTCATATGCGGTGGGCGTCTGCCTGGATGAAGAGGCGGGACGTCCCGTGTTGCTCATTGATTTGGCGGAAACCTTGAAGACGCAAGGAAGGCACTGACACACATGTCCCTGGAGAGCCCCAACGAGAAGCCCGCGAAGTCCCGCGGCGCGAGGAAGTCCCCGGGCGTGAAGGCCGGCGCGGAGTCCGTCATCGCCAACACGGTGGCGGATCCGTTCAAGCCCTTCACCGACACGCTGATGTCGGTGCTGTCCGGCAACCTGAACGCGCGCGTGCCGCAGGACCGCGTGCAGGCGGACCCCACCGGCTTCGGCCACCTGCTCAACCAGGTGCTGGAGCAGTTCTCCTCCGCCGAACACCGCAAGCAGGTGGCGGCCCAGGAGATCGATCAGGCGCTCGACTCGCTCATCATCCTGGTGCGCGAGGGCGACCTGTCGCGCTGGAACACGTCCACCGAGGACCCCCAGCTCGGGCCCCTGCTGGAGGGCTTCGGCAAGGTCATTGAAACGCTGCGCATCTTCGTGCGGGAGATCAACGAGGCCGCGCTGCGGCTGTCGTCCTCCGCCAACCAGGTGCTGGCGGCGTCCACGCAGCACGAGACGTCCTCCACCGAGCAGGCCGCGGCCATCCACGAGACGACCGCGACCATGGAGGAGCTGAAGCACGCCTCCGCGCAGATCGCGGAGAACGCGGGCAGCGTGGCGCGCGTGGCGGAGGAGACGCTGGGCGCGGCCCGCGCGGGCCGTGGCGCCATTGGCGAGTTCATCCAGGCCATGCAGCAGATCCGCAGCGACGGCGTCGCGGTGGCGGACTCCATCTCCAAGCTGTCCAAGCGCGTGGAGCGCATTGGCACGGTGGTGGAGGTCATCGACGAGATCGCCGACCGCTCCGACCTCCTGGCGCTCAACGCGGCGCTGGAAGGCAGCCGCGCGGGTGAGGCGGGCAAGGGCTTCTCCATCGTCGCGGCGGAGATGCGCCGCCTGGCGGAGAACGTCCTGGAGTCCACCAAGGAGATCAAGAACCTCATCACCGAGATCCGCGAGGCCACGCAGGCCGCGGCGGGCGCGGCGGACGCGTCCAAGCACGCCACGGAGTCCGGCGAGAAGCTGGGCGCGGTGGCGGCGCAGGCCGTGGAGGGCATCCTCGCCGGCGTGCAGGAGACGAGCGACGCGGCCCGGGTCATCAACCTGGCGACCCAGCAGCAGCGCACGGCCACCGAGCAGGTGGTGGCGTCCATGGCGGAGATCGAGGACGTGACGCGCCAGACGACGCAGGCGTCGAAGCAGGCCACCGGGGCGGCCGCGGAGCTCACCCAGCTCGCGAGCCGGCTCGCCGAGCTCATCAAGCGGTTCAAGGCCGACTAGGCGTTCTCCTGAGGGGAGAAATGGGTCGAGGGGCGCACAGCGCGCCCTGACGCCCGCGACCCATGGACACCGAGGCCCTCAAGAAATCCCTCCTGAAGAAGTTCCAGGAGGTCACGGCCGACCGACTCCAGAAGATCCAGCTGGGAGTCATCGACCTGGAGAAGGAGACCGCGGAGCAGGCCGCGGACGACGTCGCGCGCGAACTGCACACGATGAAGGGCGAGGCCCGCATGCTGGGCCTGGCCGCCATCGGGCAGCTCGCGCACGCCGCCGAGGACGTCCTGCGCGCCGAGCGCGAAGGCAAGACGGCCACCGAGACCGCCACCGACGTCATGCTCCGCGCATGCGACGTGCTGTCGGACCTCATCGAGGACCTGGACGCCGCCCACACTGGCTCGAGCACCACCGAGGAGATGGTCAAGGCCCTGGCGGAGGTGTCCGGCCACCCGGTGCCCGCGCTGGGCCCGGTGCGCAAGCCCGCCGCCGCCCCGCCCAAGCCCGTGGAGCAGGCG